>JBIKSC010000312.1:0-3056 GCA_044348775.1 Flavobacteriales bacterium
GGATAGCCGCCGCTTGAAAGATGGAATGTCCATTTTTGTCCATCCACTTCGGCTATGAAGCAAGGCGATAGTTCAAGCTTGCTGCATTCGGCAAGCATAAAGAGAACAACTTTCTCTAAGCACACATAGAAGCCATAGTCGACCTTGCTGGGTGTACCATGACCACGGGTTTTGTTGCGCACTGTTACCATCCACCAACTCAATTCGTGCAAGGTCGGTTTCTGCGAATACTTTGCCGTTACACCCGGATTCATAATGCGGATATACTTGACAAGCGCTTCAACGTTCTCTATGTCATCATACACTACATCCAACAATGCAGAGATTCTTGACCCTAGGATGGTCTCTCCTGCTGCATCCGATTTCTTCCATCGTGCAAGAAAATCCGTGCATGAGCCAAAAGCAATGGCCTTGGTATCGAAGAGCAGATTACCATGAAGAACTTTGCCATCACCTACCCGCTCAGCATGCAGAAAACCAACGAGATAGCGAATCATACACTCCGCCACGTTGAGCAGGTCAATAAACCGCGAAGGAATTGAAGGGCTTTCGTGCAACTGACGAAACAGGGTATTCAACTCATAAATACCCCTTCCAGTGAGTTGCTTTACCCGCTCATGGTCAGTTTCCTTATACAGATGCTCGAAGAGCTGGATATTCTGCCGGAGAGATTCAAAGGAAGAGGAATTGACGATTGCTTGTCGCATATTCACCTGTTGTGCCTGACGCTTCAAGTCATCCGACTTTTGATAATCTTCAGAATAAGACTCACCAACGTCACCAAAAGACTCATCCGAAATGCGCTGAAGAATACTCAAGCGCATTTCTAGCCAATTACAATCTCCCGTTATTTTGCCAAAAAGGAATTCCTCATTAGCAAGTCCAATTAGCGCTTTACTATTGAAAGTGGACTTCCATGTATCAATAATTATTACCGGAGATTGAAGACAGATAACCAAATCCTTCTCGCAAATGAAGTTTGTCAATTCAGTAGTCTCGTGAAAAATGACGACAAGGTGATTAGCTCGCTTAACTATTTGACTCGATTTTTTAACTCCCATCGTGTCATCATACAAGAATCTATGATTGTGAAAAAACAATGAATATTTAATGACTGATTTCCCTACCTTGGATCTGGACCAAAATCCAAGCGATTGGTCCGGAAGAACTCTGTCAAGCAAATTATCATACAACTTCGGTCTATGTCCCCGCCTTTCTCCTACAAAAACTGTATAATACTTTGACAAATCATCGCCCGACGACCTTACAAGCGGCCAAAAACCAATAACAAGAAAAACGTAAGCAAAAGAGTTCACATTGTAACCATTCGAAAGAAATATGGTTCCTAAAATCAGATACAAATATGTCCTCCAATATTTATCTACACCGTCTGTAACATGACAAACTCGGTTCATCGAGTGAAATATTCCTACATTCGTTTTGCTTGATTGAACTTTCGACAGAACGCTGAGCAATGTGAACACAAGAAGAACATTGTTCCACAACAAAATAGTCGTTGGAAAAGTTGTTCCTGTTGTCCCCAAATTCTGCTTGATAATAGCATAAGCTTCAGATTTATCTTCAAATTCATTAAAAAAGTCGCGACGTATTCTATACCTCTTATATTCAACAAATCCGGAAAGCAAAAAAACAAACCAAAACAAATATCTCAGTAATGGCTTATCATCAAAAAAGTTTAAATAATAAACGATGTATATAGAAAGCGACAAAGACGAAAATGAAATTATTAACTGTGATAAGATGAGAGGCAAATACAATGAATAGTTTCGACTAAGCGATGAAGTGAGAATTCTAGAAAAAACACCAGCTAAAGCCAAAATGAATTCACCCAGCAGTATCCAGAAATCTATAATTTTTCGATGATACAGAACTATCTCAAAGCAAAAAGACATAAAATACATGAGGAGAATAAACAGCCACGTTAATAAAAACGTTCTATTTCGCTTGGCGCTCATTTCTGAAATCACACCAATAATCAACATGCACCATGCGCAGATCGTCATGTTACCATCCACGAATTCGCCGATATATTTTATATACTCAGTCAGGTTCATTTTTAATTATAAATAAACTCAAAATCAAACTCATTAATTTACAAATACTATTATTAGTATTTGAAATGCAACACGCATCTTAATGCACGCCGTTCGAACTACCTGAAAACACTAATTCAACGAAAATACGGTCCCAACTTCTGCAAATTCCTTTCGCGCGTAGCACGCTGTATCATGAACCAATCGTAAATCGTTAGGAATCCGAATCCACCAAACGTGAGCAACTTGATAAGTCCGAATCGACTATCCCCAATTAAAAAGCGATCGACACCCCATGAACCTACAAAAAACGAAACAAGCTGAATGGATAAGGGGTTTATAAAAGAAAGCACTTGTATCATCGACCACCTTGAATCGTCCAACTGAATGAGGTGATTTCGAAGCATTGGCAATTGATGGCTATCAAAATACTTGGCATTAGCCATAATAAATAAATCAGCTTTCATTTCACTCCGATGCCTATGCTCCAACTCAACGTCTAAAGAATTACCTGAAGGTGCTGCTGAATTCGATTTAGGAGGGTTCGGCGACCATTGAACGTCGTATGTTTCATCAAGGGAGTCGAGTTTGAATTCTACCAACGAGGCGGAATCATCAACACTTCTTGACGAATGATTACTATTACTCATGTTCACTGATTGAACACTTCTCTTTTCTTCCTTGGGTTTTGAACGCCTCTCCTCCATATTCAATTATTGGATTTTAGTTGTCTCAATTGATCTCGTTAAAATCAGCATTGGCTTTATGATCGCGCTGATAAGATTTGATTTTCCTAACCCTTGGTAGTCTTTGTAATACTGCCATTATTGACGTATACATTGGTTTTCTTCATGCATCCCGGTGAATGCTGGTGCCCCATACTGCTCACACCGCTTGTAGGAATGGATACTTGAAACATACTGCCGCAATGGGCGCATGGAATAGATACCTTTTGCATTTTTATTTAGTTTATGTAATTAATTATACTTGATATAATCGAGT
>JBIKSC010000313.1:0-3052 GCA_044348775.1 Flavobacteriales bacterium
ACACTCTCGCCGTATTTCAAACGATGCTTTTGTTGTAGCGCCGGTGCAAATTCACGGTTGTATCGATCGAACTTTTCACGCGAGGGCGCTATGTATTGAATCGCATACGTAAGACCATTTTCCTCGTATTCCTTGATTCTGCACAACTTAAACTCATCAAACATTTTTGTTTCCATGACTTCCGGAATGTGCTCGTGTTTCATCCAATGCAACCACTCTTCATGGATTTCCGGCGATACGCTGCATGTCACGTTGTATAGAATTCTTCCCACTTGATATATTGTTTATGGCTTCATGAAAATACCGTTCAATTGCAATTGTTGTCCGGTGTTGAGATCAGTAAATGCAGGCGATAAACTCATGAGTTGAAAACCCGCCGCATGCATGTCGCTAAGTATGTTTTCGAACAACCATTGCTGATTTTCATACAGCGGTACTATCGACATTTCTATTTCGATTCCTCTCAGCGTTGGAAACAATTTCTCTGCGCCTTGCAGAACTGGCTTTTCATAGCCTTGAACATCGATTTTGAGAAATATGTTTTTACTTCCGGTTTGGTATAGATCGGTCATAGAATCGAGCGTAAGAACAGGAACCTCTTCAGATCCTATGATTTTCGATTCTTGAGCGCCTTCGATATGTGAGTCAAGCATATTCAGAAGAGAGCTGCTTACCGAGTTTTCGGAAATATGAATGGTGGTGCTGCCATTTGAAGAGCCCACAGCACATCGCGGGGCGACTGTCCAGCGAGAGTTTCCGGAGGCCGTATGCGATAGCGAATTGTGAGCTGAAGAAAGAGGTTCAAACGAGACTACGCGGCCCGTATAGCCGTTGTCGAACAGCGACCGAGTGTATTGACCTGTGTTGGCTCCAACGTCCAACAGCATGTCGACACCGAACTTCTGAAGCAGTTTCACACGACGAAGACTTTCGGATGTGCCCGCATTGTACTTGCGCACCAAGATGCCAAAGCCTTGAAAAAAGTTTTGCGTAATTCGCTCGAAACGGGTCATCGTCGGAACATTTCGGCAATATTAGCAATTATATATGCCATGAGCGCCCAGGGAATGGTCTTTCTTGAATCGATCAAAAAAATCCATATTGTTTTTTAGAAGTGGCATTGTAGCTTTGAAAAAATTAATAACATGTACACAGGGTTACTTCATTTGCACTCTTTTTTGCGCTGGGTCGGATTATTTCTAATGCTAGTTACAATCGTAGACAGTCTCGTAAGAATATACAGGCCATTCTTGAATAACGAAAGAAAGCTCGGCCTCATCACCATGATAATTCTTCACACACAATTGCTGATTGGTATTGCGCTTTACTTCGTGAGTCCGCTTGTCGCCAACGCTGTCGAATCGGGTAACATCATGAAGGATCCGGTGAATCGTTTTTATCTGGTGGAGCACTTCTTGGGAATGGTAATCGCTATTGCGTTGGTTACTATCGGTCATTCGAAAGCCAAGAAACAAAGTGAAAGCTGGGCTAAGCACAAGCTCATTTTCTCGTACTACACCATTGCACTTATTCTCATTTTAATCAGTATTCCATGGCCGTTCAGAATGGTAGGAGAAGGACGCGGCTGGTTCTGATTGTTTCGATAGCCACGCTTTTTGCAATTGCATCGTGCGGGGGTTCGAAAACACGCGATCAGTATCCCGTGCGGGCTTCGGATAATGGTCCGATTGATTTCGTATTGGTGAAGAAGTTATACGATGTAAAGTGCGCTTTGTGCCATGGTTATGATGGTGCACAACAATTTGCCGGAGCCAAGGACTTAACTCAGAGTGTCCTTCCTAAAAATGAAGTAGTGTTGCGTATTGCCGAAGGCAAAGGTTCCATGCCTCCCCATAAAGACGTTTTGAGTGAGGAACAGATGGATGCTCTTGCTGATTTTGTATTGACGTTGCGCAATGCGCAGCCATAGTCCAGAAGAATTTTGATAGAGAAAAAAAACAAACTTATTTCCACAGCCAAGGAGCAGGAGACCTGCGTGTTGGTGGGTATAGTAACGCGTGATCAATCCCGCGAGCAGCTTGCTGAGTACCTGGATGAGCTTGCATTTCTTGCTGAAACTGCCAATGCACGCTGCCTGAAGCGTTTTACGCAAAACCTCGATCGCCCAGATACGCGCACGTTCATTGGTAGTGGTAAACTGCAGGAGTTGAAAGAATATGTGGCTGAACACAAACCGGCCATGATCATTTTCGACGACGAATTAGCGCCGTCGCAACTGCGCAATCTGGAGAGCACATTCAAGGAAATGAATGTCAAAGTTCTCGATCGAAACAACCTGATTCTCGACATTTTTGCCAGCCGAGCGCGCACTTCACACGCCAAGAAGCAAGTGGAACTGGCCCAATATGAATACTTGTTGCCGCGCCTCACACGCATGTGGACGCACTTGGAAAAGCAACGCGGAGGCATTGGTATGCGCGGCCCCGGTGAACAGGAGATCGAAACCGACCGACGCATTGTGCGTGACCGTATTGCTTTCTTGAAAGAGCAATTGAAAGAGATCGACAAGCAAATGGCTACGCAGCGTGGAAATCGCGGAGCACTTGTACGCGTGGCACTGGTGGGTTACACCAACGTGGGCAAGAGCACCATCATGAACATGCTTTCGAAAAGCGACGTATTTGCCGAGAACAAACTCTTTGCAACGCTTGATACCACTGTACGAAAAATTGTAGTGCACAACTTGCCTTTTCTGCTTACCGATACGGTAGGCTTCATTCGCAAACTGCCCCATCAACTGATAGAGTCATTCAAGAGCACGCTCGATGAAACCCGAGAATCAGATTTGCTCGTGCACGTGGTCGACATTTCTCATCCTCAGTTTGAAGACCATTTCAACGTAGTGAATGAAACATTGCGTGAAATTGGTGTGGGTGATAAACCCACCATGATCATATTCAATAAGATCGATGCTTACAAGCATGTGCCGAAAGCGGAGGACGACCTGACGCCGCCAACACGCGAAAACATTACCCTCGAGGAGTTGCAGCGCACCTGGATGTCTCGACTGCAAAACTCCGACGTTGTTTTT
>JBIKSC010000314.1:0-3044 GCA_044348775.1 Flavobacteriales bacterium
GACAAAGCGCCTTCAAGTGAATACAGTGGATCCAACGAAGCGCGTCCGAAGCTCGATGCTATTATCCCGGAAAACCCGAACCAGCCATACGATATGCACGAGGTGATTACGGAGGTTATTGATGAGGGTTCGTGGATGGAGGTGCACAAAGACTACGCTGAAAACATCATTGTCGGGTTTGCGCGCATCGCCGGAAGAAGTATTGGTATTGTGGCCAATCAACCCGCTTTTTTAGCAGGCGTGCTCGATATTAAATCGTCTACAAAAGGAGCGCGCTTTGTGCGTTTCTGTGACTCATTCAATATTCCGCTCTTAGTTTTTGAAGATGTTCCCGGGTTCTTACCCGGCACCGACCAGGAGTGGAATGGTATTATTTCCAACGGCGCGAAACTGCTTTATGCCTTCAGCGAAGCAACGGTTCCACGTGTAACCGTAATTACGCGCAAAGCCTACGGCGGTGCATATGATGTGATGAACTCCAAGCACATTGGCGCCGACATGAACTACGCATGGCCGACCGCAGAAATTGCGGTTATGGGAGCCAAAGGAGCTGCAGAAATAATTTTCAAGAAAGAAATTTCTGAGGCCTCTAGCCCTGAGCAAAAGTGGAAGGAAAAGGAAGCCGAGTACGCAGAGCTATTTGCTAATCCATACAGCGCAGCACAACGCGGCTATGTGGATGAAGTAATTCTTCCTTCTCAAACACGCGAAAAACTCATTCGCGCATTTGGTATGCTCGAAAACAAAGTTGATACAATGCCTCGCAAGAAGCATAGTAATATGCCACTTTAAACACACAATCATGCTTCGATCGATGACCGGCTTCGGAAAAGCCGAAGGCACTGTAGGAAACAAAAAATTCACTGTCGAGCTACGTTCGCTGAACAGCAAGCAGCTCGATTTGAATATACGCATACCCGGCACGTATCGCGAAAAAGAACTTGAGCTTCGTTCGTGGCTCAGCGAAAACATTCAGCGGGGTAAAGCTGACTTACTCGTTTACTACGAAAGTCTGGAAGCAGAAAAACGAATGGCCATTAACAAGCCACTTATGCTGGCATATTATGCCGACTTAAAGTCATTTGCGGATGATGCGGGCATCTCAGGAGGTGACTACATAAACGCCCTGATGCGCATACCCGACGTCTTGAAGCCTGAGTCGACAGAGTTGGATGAAGAGGAGTGGGCGGCCCTTTTCTCGATGATAAAAGACGCTTATCACAAGTTCGACACCTATCGAAAACTGGAGGGCGAGAAGCTAACCATCGATTTCCATCAACGCATCACTACCATTCTCGAAAATCGTCTATCACTCAATGAGCCTATCGCAGCGAGAAATCAGCGCGTGCGGGAAAAACTCCGAACCAACCTGGAAGAACTCATTCCCATCGACAAAATTGACCCGAATCGTTTTGAGCAGGAATTGATTTACTACTTGGAGCGCCTCGACATCAGCGAGGAGTATCAGCGATTAGAAACGAATTGCGCGCACTTCAGCGACGAGTTGAGCGGAGAGTCGCAAGGGAAAAAACTCGGCTTTATTGCCCAGGAAATCGGGCGCGAAGTGAATACCATTGGCAGCAAAGCAAACGATGCCGATATGCAGCGACTCGTTGTAGTCATGAAAGACGAACTCGAAAAAATAAAAGAACAAATCAACAACGTTCTCTAGCGATAATTTTGCACCCCTACCGACACCACGCACCATGTCACAAGGCAAAGCAATCATTTTTTCAGCACCCAGCGGCGCAGGTAAAACCACCATTGTGCATCATCTGATGGGGTTGACCGACCTGCGTCTGTCGTTTTCTGTTTCGGCTACCACTCGCCCAAGGCGCGACTATGAGTTGGATGGAAAAGACTACTACTTCATCGCACCGGAGGAATTCTTGGCGCGGGCGAAAAAAGGAGAGTTCATTGAGTGGGAAGAAGTATACACCAATCAATATTACGGCACTCTTTACAGTGAGGTTGAGCGTATATGGAACAGCGGAGGCCACGTGATTTTCGATCTAGATGTTGTTGGTGGTTTAAATCTCAAAAAAATATTCGGTGACAAAGCGCTTTCCATTTTCGTGAAAGCCCCTAGCGTTGCTGAATTAGAAGCGCGCCTTCGAAAAAGAAGCACAGAGTCACCCGAGAAGATTGAACAGCGCGTTGCGAAAGCGCAACAAGAAATGGCCTTCGAGCCCCGATTTGATTGTGTAATTGTGAACGAACAGCTCGATAAAGCACTTCTGGAGGCTGAAGACTGCGTGCGGCAATTTTTGGCTAAGCCATGAATATCGGTTTGTACTTCGGGTCATTCAACCCTATACACAATGGCCACTTGCATGTGGCTCAACAAACACTACAGCAACGACATCTCAACGAAGTTTGGTTAGTGGTAAGCCCACAAAACCCTTTCAAGGAAAACAGCGACCTGGCCCCTGAAGAACACCGTTTGCAGATGGCAAAGCTTGCGTGCGAGGGGGAAAAGCACGTTCGGGTTTGTGATATTGAGTTCGGTTTACCGAGGCCATCCTACACGGTTGACACCGTTCGTGCTCTGAGCAAAAAACACCCTGAGCACACCTTCCACCTAATCATCGGAGAGGACAATCTCGAGGCATTTGACCGCTGGAAAGAATTTGCAACGCTATTGGCGATGGTAGAGCTGATTGTTTATCCAAGAACCAACTCCAAACCCACAACTCCCTATTCACTCGAACCACTCAAAGAGCGGGTTCATTTTTTACACGGTGAACTCATCGACATTTCAGCCACTGATATTCGCAGCAAGGCTCGTCATGACGAATCGATTGATAGTTTAACTCCGCCAACCGTGGTTGAGTATATCCGTACAAACGGAATCTACCGCTAATTAGACCCTGTCTTTCTCATTTGTCTTCTTTTTAGCCAAGTGTCCATGAAGAGTGTGGAAATAATGACCGCACCACCACCATAAAACTGCGGGCTCATCCACTCATCACTTCCATACAAAAGCAGTGCGAGCATAATCGTATAAACCGGCTCCATGTTAATAGCCAGCGCACATGTGAAGG
>JBIKSC010000315.1:0-3037 GCA_044348775.1 Flavobacteriales bacterium
AATGATGTTGATGCTCAAGTCCTCTGTTTTTGCCTCACCATTATATTCTCCGGCATAGGCATTACCATTTCTAAGTTTTGCCAAACAAGAAATACCATTGGTAAAAAACGTGGTCGCGTCAACTCCGAAGAATGAGGTTGGCTTGAAACGCATACTGTACAATTTTTCAGCGCCCTCTACTTTCGTCATAGCCATTGCATTGCTCGAGTTGGCCCATTCGCCCAAACCTGCTACCGGAGCTGCAGGCTGCCATGCCCATAAATAGACGGTATCGTTGGGGTGGTCTGTCAGCATGGCATTCAATGCATTATTCATTGTGCCATCTGTCGTCTGTGCAATATTTATGTAAAGAGTGATCGTGTCGTTCTTCCCGGTTGGTGAGGGTTGAATGTATGCTGCCTGCGAGAATGCGAGAGCGGAAAATGCAACGGCAACCAAGGTTAAAAATATCTTCTTCATGGCTTAGGGGTTCAAACGGTTAAAAGTAAAAGTATAGATGGCAGTAGTAGTTCTGCTTCCATCCGAAGCCTCGCAATAATTTTCCAGTTGTATGTTCAACTGGTTATCTGAAGGGCGAACAACAGAGCCCAGCAACGTTTCCAGCGTATCGGTTGGCGTATACAAATAGAGGTAAGTGGGGTATTCATTGTTATCGAACGCCCATCGACCGCCTGTTCCGAAATAATTTTTACCGGGGCCGGCTGCTACTCCATAGGTCATCGTGGCTTTGTCGAAAGTTAGTCGGTAGGGAGTCTGTCCGGGGACGATATAAAATTCGCTTAGGTCACGCTCCTCACGAATGGGATTGTTGGGGTCTTGTTGTTTGAATGAAACAATTTCCCAAGTGCCTGTTATGCCTTCGATTTTATTGGATTCTTCACCTAATTCGCCTTTTGTATCAGGCTTGCACGCCCACAGCGAAAGGGCAATGCCCATGGTTAGTAATAGTGTCTTTTTCATGATTCAAATTTCGATAAAAAAGTATTAATTACATCCGCCTTCCGGATTTAACTCAAATCCGATTACGGTTGACTCCGCATTCGGGAATTGAATGGCCATGCCGGGGCAGTCATACGGAGCATCGCGGATGATGATATTTTCCCCCATCACACCATAACGACGAAGCTGCTCTGTGTATTTGCCCTCGCCGACAAGTTCTATACGGTACTGACGGCGCGCTTCTGCAATGATATCTTCGGCTGTGGCCGATTCAGAAATTTGGTTCGTGCCTGAATCGAATGCGCGGTTAAGAATTTTATTGATGTCTTCACGAGCGATGGAAAGATCACCTCCGTTCTCAGCAATAGCTTCTGCCCGAATCAAGTGAAGCTCTGTGAGGTGAACAATCGGAACGCTGTAAATCTGGTTCGTGAAAAACTTCTTCAGAAAGGCACGATTACCTTCGAAGGTAAACCAGTCCAGAAGGCGCTTATCGGCCGGATTGAGATTAATGAAGTCTTGAAAATTCTGACTCACCATTAATTCAGCAATCCCATTGTTGATTTGATAGTTGCTTACAAAACTGCCACAACGACGGTCTTGGGCCAGGGATCCTCCATCTATGGAGAATAGTGTCGAAACCGTACCGAATACAAATTCAGTGGTCGTGTTGTTGCCTTGCGAAATTTGCGGATAACGGTCGAGGCTTTCGCTCAATGTGTAACTATCGGAGCCAATTACCTCTGAGCTGTATTCTATCGCTTTTGCCCATTCTTGCTTTAGGAAGTGGAACGTTGCCAATACTCCGGCAGCTGCCAGTTTACTCGCATAAACACCGTTGGCTTGCGGGAGGTTGTTGTAAGCAAATTCCAGATCTCCCTGCACGAAGTCATACACTTCTTGAACCGTGTTTCGAAGAAGCGGATCGGCCGCGGCTTTGTCGCGAATGGGCACTCCTAAATGTGTGTTGCCCGGTGTCCAGCCATAAGGCTGGGCCCACAGTTTTACAGCCGCCCAATGACAGAAGCCGCGCAAGAAACGAGCCTCAGCAATCAAGCGCTCTTTCTCGCCTGTTTCGAAGTTCGGAATAACATCGATATTGTCGAGCAGCGTGTTGCAACGCCATACTACCGTAAACAAATCTTGGTATACCTTGTTGGTTGTGCCATTGAAGAACGTTGTTTGACGGGCATAAACAGAGCGCAAGTCGTTGTTGGTATTCGGCTGATTAAGATTGTCGCTCAACAGCTCAGAAATGTTTTGAATACGACCATCATACAGGTTGGCCAACGCATCATAACAGCTGTTTAATGTCTCTTGAGCGTCTTGAGCCGTGTTGAAGAGGTCTTCACGCAGGTTGCCCGAAGGGGGCTGCTCCAGCCACTTGTTGCATGAAACCAACGGAAGGGTAAAGCATAAAGCAAGGATGAATATCTTTTTCATGTTGGTTCAGGATTAGAAGTTAGCTGTTAGGGTTACAAAGTAGCTTTTCTCTTGAGGCGGCGTGAGGTATGTCGTATTTGGACTCAAGTTGCGATCCTGAGGATTTTCAAAGTCACGCACCAGTTCCGGATCAAGTCCTACGAAATTCGTAATTACAAAAAGATTAGATGCTGCAACCTGCACGGTTAGGTTACGCAATGGACTGCTTTCTTTCATTTTGAAGTTATAGCCAAGGCTGATGTTCTTCATGCGCAGATAGTCGGCATCATAGATAAATAGGGTAGTATTCCACCACGGGTTTCCCGATTGCAAGCCATAGGTGTTTTCTTGCAGAGTCTGAACCGGGAACTGGGCCTCGTCGCCGGGCTCGCGCCAACGGTCGAACTTGTCGGTACGCATGTTCCAATCTGTGGTTACCCCCAACTGACGTTTGCCTGAAGAGTCGAATATTTTCGAACCAAGACTGTAGGTCATAAA
Organism: Flavobacteriales bacterium; assembly: GCA_044348775.1. Lineage (GTDB taxonomy): Bacteria > Bacteroidota > Bacteroidia > Flavobacteriales_D > Sanyastnellaceae > JAIBBG01. The sequence goes on from JBIKSC010000315.1 coordinate 2,860, forward strand.
TACACTCAGTGACCATCCGCCATAAGTGAAACTGTTGGTGATACCGCCGTATCCCTTCGGCAAACCGGCACCGGCGTACTGACGGTTGTTGAGGTCGTATTCGTAGGTTGTGTTGCCTTGCAAATCGTAGTACATCGGACGACCGTTTGTCGGATCGATGCCGGCAAAGGGTACGAGG
>JBIKSC010000064.1:0-11231 GCA_044348775.1 Flavobacteriales bacterium
CAAGCGGAGGCTCAGGGCATTATCCGGAAACTACCGGATTTTGTTTCGACGAAGGCTGCCTCTACTTCTCAGCCTATCCCGACGATTATTCACTTACCGACTTCAACGCGAGTATCTCTCTCAATAACACAATCGTCACAAGCGGTAATGTGAACCCGGTTTTCGGCGGTGTTGAACTGTCTCTCTCTGAAAACCCAATTATAGGCTGCAATGTTTACTACGCATGCAACTACGACCCAACGGTCAATTGCCCCGACCACAATGCGTGTGACTTCAGCTGCTATGGTTGCACCAACGCGGATGCTCCCAACTACAGCCCGAGTGCTACCATCGACGATGGAACCTGCTGCTACAACGATTGGTATACACTCGAGTTCTCAGGTCCCACCTATTGGTCTGTTACCTCTTTGACAGATTACTCTTACAGCACCGGCACCTATCCTGAACAAAATGGATTTTGTATAACAGGTGCATGCTTCCAGCTTTCTGCCTTTTCTTACGATGGCACCGATGTGAACTACACTATTTTCGATGCCACCGGAAACACCATCGATAGCGGTACAATCGGTTATTACGAATACGCGGTCACCATTGCTTTTAACGGAGTAATGCTTGGTTGCGCCGACCCTTCAGCCTGCAACTACGACTCTTCAGCAGAATGTATGGATTACTTGAATTGTGATTACACCTGCTTGGGTTGTACCGACCCTTCAGCTCCAAACTTCGATCCGACAGCAACCCAAAACGATGGCTCATGTTGCTACAACAACTGGTATAGCATGAGTGCTTCCGAAGAATTCTACTGGTATATCATCGATGCTAACTTCAACTACTTCGGTGGCTATTACCCGGCACAAAATGGATTCTGCTCCGTAAACGACTGCTTTACCATGCAGGCATATTCGCTTACCGGCAACCCGATTGAACTTGAAATCACCAATGAAAACGGAGCTGTTCTCTACTCGGGCACTGCAAATTCTACCAACTATTACGAGCTGATCTCTGTAAGTAATACGTCGGAAGTAACGGGCTGCACCGACCCTTCCTCTTGCAACTACAATGCAGACGCTACCTGCGACGATGGTTCATGTAATTTATGCTTCGGCTGCACCAACCCATCGGCCCTCAATTACGATGCGTGGGCATGGTACGATGACGGAACTTGTATTTATGAAATGGTACCTCCGTTCATGGGCATGACCATGTTGCCTGATGAAGCCAACAACCAATTCTGGGTGCGTGTTGAAATGATGGACGAAGGAAACGGAGCTCCATACGTGTTGAGCACAAGCTTCGATAACCAAATGATGGTGATGACTCAACCCGGTCAATTCCTCGCCGGTCCATATCCGTGCGATGCCACTATCGACTTCACACTGCAAAGTATGGAAGCCGGTATGATGGAGTATATGAACGCATCGATGGAAGGTGATTGCGCCATTGCACAATCGGTAACCGAAATGGAAGAGAGCTTCACGCTCTATCCGAATCCGGCCAACGACCGTGTTACCATTTCAGGTTGGGATGCCAATGCAAGTGTAACCATCAGCGACATCAGCGGCCGATTGGTTCGTCAGGAACTATTGCGTAACAACCAAATTGAAACTGCGACACTCACAGATGGTATCTATGTTGTGACTCTCACTGAGGGTGCCAAAACAGCGAGCAAGCGATTGGTGATACAGCACTAATAGGAAAAGAATTCAAATAAAAAGCCGGGCTTGTCCCGGCTTTTTTTATTCCAATCAATTATTAAAATGACGAAACACTAATTCTGCCATGCGATTATTCACCACCTTCTGCAAGTCTTCCAAACTCGCTTCCTTTACAGCATGCACCGTTTTAAAATGGTGAATGAGCGCTTGCGTGGTGTGCATACCAACTCCTTTGATATCGGTGAGCTCTGAGCGTATCGCATCCTTGCTTCTGCGGTCGCGGTGCTTCGTAATTCCAAATCGATGCGCTTCGTCGCGAAGACGTTGAATGAGCTTCAGCGACTCGCTGCGCTTGTCCAGGTAGATAGGCAAACTATCGCCGGGGAAATAGATCTCCTCCAATCGCTTGGCAATGCCGATGATGCCGATTTTACCATACAACTCGAGCTTCACCAAACTCTCGATGGCTGCACTCAATTGTCCCTTACCACCATCGATGATGATGAGCTGCGGCAGCGTTTCACCTTCGTCTAACATTCTTCGATAACGACGAAATACTACTTCCTTCATTGTATCAAAGTCGTTGGGGCCTTCCACAGTCTTGGGGTGAAATATGCGATAGTCAGCCTTGCTGGGTTTAGCATTTCGGAAAACAACACAGGCGCTCACGGGATTGGTGCCTTGAATGTTCGAGTTGTCGAAACATTCAATGTGACGCGGCAGCTCTTTCAAATGCAAATCCTTCTGCATCGTTTCGAGCACACGGTTTACATGGCGCTCCGGATCGACCATCTCCTGCTGCTTTTGAGCATCGAGCATGTAGTGTGTGCTGTTACGCTGCGACAACTCCACCAGCTTCTTCTTATCGCCCCGCTGCGGCACCGTGAGTAAAACACCGGGCAACTGTGTTTCCAATTCGAACGGAAGAAATATTTCCTTTGAACTGCTCTGAAACTTGTCGCGAATCTCCAGGATGGAATACTCCAGCATTTCTGCATCGGTCTCTTCCATGCGCTTCTTAACCTCCGTGGTATACGACTGCACAATGACACCATTGCTCACTTTCATGAAGTTCACATACCCTGCCTGCGGGTCGCTCGCAATGCTGAATATATCGACGTCGTGTATACTCGGATGTACAATCGTGCTCTTGGCCTGGAACGTAGAAAGCACTTCAATTTTTTCCTTCACTTCCTGCGCAAGCTCGAACTCATATCGATTAGCAAACTCTGTCATCATCAATTTAAGATCACGAATGAGCTCGGTATAATTTCCCTTCAATATGTTGCGCGCCGCTTCTACTCCGCGATTGTAATCGTCTGTGGTTTGCTTACCCTCGCATGGGCCCTTGCAATTGCCCAAATGATACTCGAGGCACACTTTGAACTTGCCTGAGGCAATGTTCTTATCGGTGAGTGCCAAGTTGCAAGTGCGCATCGGATACAACTTCTTGATCAAGTCCAACACCATGTGCATGGTGCGGCCGGAAGGATACGGACCGAAGTATTCCGAACCGTCACGTATGATTTGTCGAGTCGGAAAAATGCGCGGAAAATCTTCCTTCTTGATCACAATGCTCGCATAGGTTTTATCGTCCTTGAGCATAATGTTATAGCGCGGCTTGTACTTCTTGATGAGCGAATTCTCGAGCAAAAGCGCATCGAGTTCGGTCTCCACGACAATGTATTTGATGTCGGCTATTTTGCGAACAAGCACCTTCGTCTTCCCGTTCTCATACTGCTGCTTGTTGAAGTAACTCGAAACCCGATTCTTCAAACTCTTGGCTTTTCCAACATACAGAATGTCGCCCGCCTCATCGAAATACTGATACACACCCGGCTGCTGCGGGAGAATTTTTAAGATCTGTTCTACTCTTTCGGGAATTACCTTCACAAGGTGCAAGTTACAACGCGGCTGAATACACCCCGCGGTGTTACCTTCGCCACTAGATTATGAATCTCGTTACCGGAGCCACGGGCCTGTTGGGCACTCACCTCATGATGGAATTGCTTTCACGCGGTGAACGCGTGCGTGCGCTGGTTCGCCCTTCTGCTAATCGCCAACCGGTCGAAGATGTTTTTCGTTTTTGCAACAACCCTCATTTTGCTGACATCGACTGGGTGGAAGGCGATGTGCTTGACATCGACTCACTCGAAGAAGCCATGCAAGGCTGCTCGCATGTATTTCATTGCGCTGCTATTGTATCCTATCACCCGGCCGACCGCGCTGAAATGTACCGCGTCAATACCGAAGGAACGGCCAACGTAATCAACATGGCACTTCACCTGGGTAATATCAAAGTTGGTTTCGTGAGTTCCATAGCCGCCATCGGAAAGGCAAAGAACAACGAACATGTCGACGAAGAATCAGAGTGGGTCGAAAACGACATGAACACGCACTATGCCATCACCAAACAACTTTCAGAAATGGAATTTTGGCGCGGCTTACATGAAGGGTTGGACGGTGTTGCGTTCAACTGTGGATTCATTATAGGGCCGGGCAGTTTTGAGCGCAGCAGCCCGAGCCTGTTTCGTAAATTGAATGAAGGCATGCAATTCTATCCTCCTGGAAGTACCGGATTCATTGCTGTTTCTGATGCTGCGAAGTGCATTGCAGAGTTAACATTAGGCACAACTACAAACGAACGTTTCATACTCGTTACTGAAAACCGCTCGATGAAGGAAATCTTCCAACTCGTTGCTGAGTCATTGGGAGTGAAAATTCCAACGCGTGAGGCAAAGACGTGGATTCTTCAATTGGCGCGCATTGCCGAATGGTTGAAAGAAAAGACGACGGGAAGAAAAGCTCTGGTGACGCGCGAAACCGTCAAGAATGCCTCGCTTTGTTTTTATTACGACTCGAAAAAACTGCAGCAGGCATTTCCATTCACAGCCACTCCGATTAAACAAGCGATTCAACAAACTGCCGATTACTTCAAGCAATCGCGGAAATCATAAGCGTAATTATTGCGCCGCGGGAACAGCCATACCCTCCAACTTTAGTGAAACCTCCGTTTCAACCCGCATCATCATTTCCGGATGCTGCGCATAGTATGTGTAACTATCCATAAAACTAGCACGGCTAAGTTGGTGCTTCGCAAAAAGCTGCTCATAATAGGCGCCAATTGCGTATTCTGATGTATCCACACGTTGAAAATCTCCGGCATAGGCGCCTTCCAGTAGTCGAATATCCGTAAGCACATCCGCCATTTTTTCTTCGGAAACAAGACCCGCCGGCTTGGCTTCTTCGCTACCACCCTTGCATGAAATCATGAGTGTTACAGCCAGCGCAGATGCAACAAGAAACGAGCGATACATCATCGGTTAAAAGTTAAACGTTTGCCCAAACTTCCTTCCAGAATATGTCCGTTGTCGTACGCTTTGTTTCCATTCACCCATGTGCTAATCACCTTGCTCTTGAACGTTTGACCTTCGAAAGGAGACCACCCGCATTTGTATAACAGATTTTCTTTGCTCACGGTCCAGGGTGAATTCAAATCGACCAGCACCATATCGGCAAAATATCCTTCGCGAATAAAGCCGCGTTTGTCAATGGCAAACATGTCGGCCACATTGTGAGACGACTTGCGTACGATTTTTTCGAGCGTAAATACTCCTTGATGATATAACTCGAGCAGCGCTACCAATGCATGTTGTACCAGCGGGCCACCACTCGGTGCTTTCAGATACGATTGCTCCTTCTCTTCGATGGTATGCGGCGCGTGATCTGTCGCAAGCACATCGATGCGATCATCGTTTACCGCTGCTCGAATAGCATCGCGATCAGCCTGCGTTTTCACCGCCGGATTCCACTTGATGTAGTTGCCCTTGGTTGCGTAATCGTTGTTCGTAAACCACAAGTGATGCGTGCACGCCTCTGCCGTGATCTGCTTTTCCTTGAGCGGTATATCGTTGCGAAATAAATCCAGTTCTTTAGCTGTGCTAATATGCAGAATGTGCAAACGAGTGCCATGGCGCTTCGCCATTTCAATAGCCGCTGATGACGAAGCGTAACACGCTGCCTCATCGCGTATCAGGTGGTGTGCCGTTACAGGAACATCATCGCCATACTTGGCTTTGTAGCGCTCCAAGTTGGCCTTAATCATCGGGTCGACTTCGCAGTGCAGCGCTACCAATGTTTTCACCTGCGCGAAAATCATATTGAGAATTCCGCAACTTTCCACCAGCATATCGCCCGTGCTGCTTCCCAAGAATATTTTCACTCCACACACCATTTTCGGATCGACTTTCAACAGTTCGTGCAAATTGTCATTCGACGTTCCCATAAAGAAGGAGTAGTTCGCCAGGGATACTTCCGAAGCACGCGCATACTTCTGCTCGAGCAACTCTATCGTTGTTGCAGGCGGCGCAGTATTGGGCATCTCCATATACGATGTAATACCACCGGCAACAGCTGCGCGTGACTCGGTATACAAATCGCCTTTGTGTGTGAGACCCGGTTCACGGAAATGCACCTGATCATCGATGAGACCGGGCAACAAAAATTTGCCTGTACCATCAATTACCTCATCGGCGTTTTAATTTAAACTACCGGAACTTGCAATGTGAGAAATAACGGCTCCATCGATTAACACGTCGCACGCGCGAATGGTATCTTCGTTGACCACCGACACGTTGCGAATGAGTGTTGTTTTCATGACTGTTTTTTGTTCTTGCGTGAAACCCTTCTGAAGCGCATTTTCAGCACGCCCAGGACTGCTTCATTGAATATGTTCATACTCATTTTACTGGTACCCAACTCACGATCGATAAACGTGATGGGAACTTCCACTATTCTAAAGCCCAGCTGACGGGCGTTGTATTTCATCTCTATCTGGAAAGCATAACCGATGAAACGGATGCTATCCAAGTCGATAGTCTCGAGCACCTTTCTGCGGTAACATACAAAGCCCGCTGTGCTATCCCTAACACCCAACCACAAAATGCTGTTCACATACAACGATGCACCGAAGCTCATCGCCAAACGTTTCATGGGCCAATTCTGCACTCCGCCGCCTTTTACATAGCGTGAACCTACCGACATATCACCGCCCTGCGTCGAACATCCGTCATACAAACGCATGAGGTCTTTCGGATTGTGCGAAAAGTCGCAATCCATTTCGAAAATGAATTCGTAGCTACGCTCGAGTGCCCATTTGAATCCTGCTATGTAAGCAGTACCTAAACCGAGCTTGCCTTTGCGCTCCAGGATGTGAAGCTGACCCGAAAACTCCGTCTGCAAGCCCTTCACGATTTGCGCAGTTCCGTCGGGCGAGCCGTCGTCGACAATCAACACATGAAACGCCTTCGGCAAACCGAACACGGTGCGGAGCATGCGCTCCACGTTTTCCTTTTCGTTGTAGGTTGGTATGATGACGAGGCTGTCAGACACTATCGTTAGTGAATTTATCTATTAGCAAAATTACATCCTGTTTCAACAAGGGTAAATGATTCTTAATCACAGACCACATAATGGTATAATCAATTCTATCGTATTCGTGTGCAATTCTATTTCTGAATTGCACAATGCGCTTTGCATTCACAATTTGAATGAATGGATCTCTTCTCATTATTCGAAGAACACATTCACCGATAATTTCCAATTTTCGCTCTACGGCATAAACCGTTTTTTTATCCTCCAAAAACTTCTTATAACTCGAGTGTTCGTTCACGAAAACATCAATCTCCTCAATAGATGTTCTGATGTCATGCAGTTCCTTGAGAAGTTCAAGAGCCATAGATTTTCACTTTTGACTTCTCAATGCTTTGTATCAAATACGGATTAGAAAGCATGGGAAGAGTGAGTAAATCGACCTTTCGATTAAGCATGCGTTCGAGCGAATCAGCCATATCGAAATAGCTGTTGGCATAAGCTTCGAAATTCTCTTGCAGCAAGGGAATATCTACTAGAAAATCGTAATCGCTCGTTGGCTTCATTTCGCCTCGGGCAGCAGAGCCAAATAGATACAACGAGCGCACATGATGGCGGTTGCATAGCTCCTGCATTTCTGCCATGTGTTGCTCTATTTCTTTCGGAATGCTCATGCATTTTCCTCCGCTATCAATCGCTCCACCAACTCCACCATGTTCTTGCTGCCGATAAACAGCGGCGCACGTTGGTGCAGTGAGCTTGGTTGAATATCCATTATTCTGCGTACGCCATCAGAAGCCTTGCCACCGGCCTGCTCCACGATGAATGCAAGCGGATTGCTTTCGTATTGCAACCGCAATTTCCCGTCTTGGTTTTTCACCGTACCGGGATACATGTAGATGCCTCCTTTGATGAGGTTACGGTGAAAATCCGAAACAAGTGAACCGATGTAACGGGCGCTGTACGGGCGCTGAGTAGCCTTGTCGTCTTCCTTGCACCATTGCACATAGGCTTGCACACCGGGGCTGCACGAAAGTAGATTACCTTCGTTGATGCTGTAAATGGTGCCGTCTTCCGGAATGCGCATGTTTTCGTGCGACAAACAAAACTCACCAATGCTTGGCTCTAGGGTAAAGCCGTTTACGCCATGGCCCGTGGTGTACACGAGCATGGTGCTCGAACCGTAAATCACGTATCCTGCTGCAACCTGATCGGCGCCTTTTTGCAGAAAGTCATTTACGTTGGCCAAATCGCCCACGCTGCTCTTTCTGCGAAACACACTGAAAATGGTACCTATTGACACGTTCACGTCAATGTTTGACGAGCCATCAAGCGGATCGAACAAGATCACGTATTTCGACTTCTTGCAAATTTCCGATTCAAACGTGAAGTACTTCTCGTTCTCTTCACTGGCAGCGCCGCACACTTGTCCGCCCCAACGCACCGCATTAAGCAAAGCGTTATCGGCAAACACATCCAACTTCATTTGAGTTTCACCCTGCACGTTAGTGCTTTCCATAGCACCCAGAATGTCCTGCAAACCAGCCTTATTCACCTTATGGTTTACAATCTTGGCGGCGATACCGATATCAGCGAGCAGGCGCGACAAATCGCCCGAAGCATAAGGGAAATCGGCCTGACGCTCCATGATAAACTCGCTGAGGGTAACGATGCTGCTCATGGTGCGAAGGTACTGCATTTTTCTGCAAAAAGCAGCTAGTCGCGGCACGCACGAACCCAATCGAATAGCAGGCACCAATTACATGGCGGAAGTGCGGTAGTGTGACTCTGCGGTCCATCATTTACGGGTGCCTCCCATCGTCCCTAAAAAACACCGCCCCGGCCTGCTTAACGCAAACCGGGGCGGCAATAAAACAAACAAACTAACTACAACTACTTCTTCATGAAGCTGCGCGTTACGCAGTCATTACCATTTACAACTTTCAATTGATACATGCCCTGAGCCAATGCATCCGTTGAAATTGTTGTGGTTGAATATAGATTTCCGGTAGTAATCAACTCGCCGGTAATGCTGTAAATAGTATATACAGTTGAACCATTCATAGAAGGCATGCTAATCGTGAGCTGTTCAGCTACAGGATTAGGATAAACCACCAAAGAATTCATAGTCACTTCATTCACAGAAGTACTTGGTGTAAGTACAGCGTTAATCACGTGTACTACTCCGTTATCAGCCATGATGTCAGCAACAATTACCTGAGCATCATTGATGAACACGTTTCCGCCTGTGATAGATACTGTTACATCTTGACCTTGTAAGGTTGTAATAGTTTGACCGTTGGATAAGCTGCTTGAAAGAGCTTCACCCGATACTACGTGGTACAACAACACCTGAGCAAGCGCTCCTGTTGGGTCAGCCAACAAAGCATCCAGTACTCCGGCAGGAAGGGCTGCAAAAGCAGCATCTGTTGGAGCGAACACTGTGAACGGTCCATCACCGGAAAGATCATCTGCAAGACCGGCAGCAATAACTGCGGTTTCCAACGTAGTATGATCAGCACTGTTCACGATAATGTCTACAACTGTTACAGGCTCAGGATCATTTTCCGGAACCAACACAGCATCAATCACGTGCACAACACCATTATCCGCGATGATATCAGCAACAATTACTTGAGCATCATTGATGAATACTCCGTTGGCATTGATAGTAACGGTGATATCCTGACCTTGTATGGTTGAAATCATCATACCGTCGGACAAATCTGTTGAAAGGGCTAGTCCGCCTACAGCGTGGTACAACAATACTTGCGTAAGTGCTCCTGTTGGATCAGCAAGCAATGAAGCAAGCACACCAGCAGGTAGGGCGTCAAAAGCATCATCTGTTGGGGCAAAGAGGGTCAATGGACCTTCACCCGATAAAGCGCTCTGCAAACCTGCCGCAACTACTGCAGCCTCGAGTGTGTTGTGATCAGCACTATTCACTACAATGTCCAAAATGGTATTGCTCGTTGAAGTTCCTGCACATACACAGTCAGCTCCATAAACATCATCTGCAGTTCCCGCATTACCATCGTCGCACGCATCGCCGGGGAACTGGCAAGTTCCATTGTCGATTGCTGCGTTCATATCGTAGTTACATGCACTCATGTCGGTGCAACCCAATAGGTCACCTGAGCAAACACAATCAGCGCCTAAAACGTCATTGATTGTGTTATCATTCATATCATCACAAGGCTCACCCGGAAGAATACATGAAGCATCGTCAATGGTAGCGTCAGGGTTGTAGTTGCATGCTTCGATTGCGGTACATCCTTCAACAGGAGGTGCCGGTGGAAGCAACACAGCGTTGATTACGTGAACTACGCCGTTATCTGCAATTAAGTTGGCTACAGTTACCAATGCGTTATTGATAAACACATTATCTCCAGCTATGGTTACTGTTACCGTTGAACCTTGAAGAGTAGGTACTACCATGCCATCCATCAAATCAGTTGAAAGAACTGAACCTGATACTACGTGATACAACAAAATCTGTGTAAGCAATCCGTTTGGATCAGCAAGAACCGCATCCAATACTCCGGCAGGAAGAGCTGCAAAAGCTGCATCTGTTGGAGCGAATACTGTGAACGGACCTGTTGCTGAAAGATCATCAGCCAAACCTGCGAGAATTACAGCGGTCTCGAGCGTATCGTGATCAAGGCTGTTCACAATAATATCTACAACGGTATTGTTTGAAATGATACCTGCACAACCGCAATCTGCTGTGTATACATCATTGATGGTAGCAGGGTCATTGTCATCACAGTTATCACCTGGGAATTGGCATGAGCCATTGTCGACAATCGCAGCCATGTCGTAGTTACATGCTGTCATTTCTGTACATCCCAAGAGTTCTCCAGCACAAACGCAATCCAATCCCAACGCATCATTTATGGTGTTGGCATTAGCATCGTCGCATGGCTCACCAGGGAAAACACATGAACCGTCTTCCACTTCAGCCGCTGCGTTGTAGTTGCATGCTTCGCTCGCAGTGCATCCTTCAACAGGAGGCGCAGGTGGAAGCAATACAGCGTTGATTACATGAACTACACCATTATCAGCAATTAGGTTGGCTACCGTTACCAATGCGTTATTGATAATCACGTTGTCACCGGCAATCGTAACAGAAACAGTTGAGCCTTGGAGAGTCGGCACTACCATGGCATCCATCAAATCAGTTGATAGAACTGAACCTGATACTAC
>JBIKSC010000065.1:0-11212 GCA_044348775.1 Flavobacteriales bacterium
CCACATCGGCACCTGTAAGTTCTATTACCGAGATTCCTTCGATATTTCTCACCAAATCGACAGAGCGCAACAAACCGCTGGGTTGATTTCTCGGCAAGTCTACTTGAGTAGCATCGCCTGTGATGATAAACTTAGCATCACGTCCCATTCGAGTCAAAAACATCTTCATTTGAGCGACAGTAGCATTTTGTGCTTCGTCTAGAATCACAAATGCCTTGTCGAGCGTGCGTCCGCGCATGAATGCCAGCGGAGCAATTTCAATGGTGTTCTTCTCGATATAATCTGCAAGCTTTTCGTACGGAATCATATCCATCAGCGCATCATAGAGCGGCTGCATGTAAGGGTCGAGTTTCTCTTTTAAATCACCCGGAAGAAAACCGAGGTTCTCCCCTGCTTCTACAGCAGGACGCGTTAGGATAATGCGCTTCACTTGCTTTTCTTTCAACGCACGCACGGCGAGTGCAACTGCTGTATAGGTTTTACCGGAACCCGCAGGACCAATGGCAAAGACCATATCATTGGCGTCACATGCCTCAACCATTCGCTTCTGATTCGCTGTCCTGGCAACAACTTTGTGTCCCCCGGGTCCGAATACCAAGACGTCTTCAGCACCCGAAAAATGCTTTCCTTGTGAAACCTCAACGTGACCGTCAAGAATATTCTCAAGCGTATTCATCGCCAGCGAACTATACTTTTCGATATGCGCAAAGACCTGTTCGAGTTTCAATTCGAAGCGGTCAATTTCGTCATCATCACCATTGACTCGCACAATGTTGCCTCTTGCCACAATCTTCAATTTGGGGAAGCGGCTTTGAATGAATTTGAACTTGTTATTGGTGGGGCCGAAAAACTCAAGTGGATCGATATCCGGCAAAATGATTTCTTTCTCTGTCAAGCGTTAATTCCTTTTTTGATAAGTTTCTATACCTTGGGTGAATTTCAGGTCAAAAGTAGATGGATTTTTGTCGCAGTGGGTATTATCACTTTAACATCAGACTTAGGAATGCGCGACCATTACGTTGCCGCAGTAAAAGCATCCATGCTATCCCAAGCTCCGCAAGCCATTATCGTTGACATCAGCCATGATGTTCGCTCGTTCGACATTCATGCGGCGTCCTTTCTTTTACGCAATGTTTGGAGGCAGTTTCCTCTAGGTACCGTGCATGTCATTGGGGTAAACCCTGAGCTCACATCCCGAACGCCACATTTGGCAATACAATACATGGGGCACTATTTTGTGGGGGCCGACAATGGAATTTTCGCTTTGATTTTCGAGCAGGATCCTGAAGATATTTTCGAGATTACGTTGCCGCAAGGTGAAGATTGGATTTTCCCTATGAAGGGAGTGTTCGCCACAGCAGCCGCTCACCTTTCTCGCGGTGGATCTATTGAGTTTCTTGGTCAGCGTATCGAATCATTTAACCAAGCCATGTTGCCGGCGCCAAGTCTGGAAGGCGATGTGTTAAAGGGGCACGTCGAGTATATAGACCACTATGGAAATGTTTATTGCAATATTTCCAAGACCCTTTTCGAACAAATACGCAGAAAACGCAAATACAATATTCTCTATAAACGAGTTGGTTTTGCAATCTCCAAAATCAGCAACTACTATACGGATGTAGTAGAAGGAGAGCGCCTCGCCATGTGGTCGACGGGAGGTCGACTCATGATTGCCATCAACGGCGGCACAACCATGCATGGCGGCGGAGCGGCAGGACTCTTCGGACTAGAGATTGACGATGTAATACGAATTGAATTTCATGGTGACCCGAATAGTGAAGATGACCTTCCGGACTGAAGAAACGGAACGATTCATAGATATTTTCGAAAAGTATCGCGTGCACATTCGCAACGCGCAAGGATGCTTGGGTTTGAAGTTATTGCATGACATGGATAACCCTTCGGTATTCTTTACCTACTCGGTTTGGGAGCACGAATCCAGCTTAGAACTTTATCGTAAATCAGAAACTTTCGGACAAGTATGGCCTCAGGTAAAACCACTTTTTGCCGAGCCGGCTCAAGCCTGGACAACCGATTTGCTGCATGACCTATAAACGATAATGAGAGTTCAGCAATTTATTGTCGGTGGTTAATAGAATTGCGAAATAGACTTAGAATATATTCGCGGCAATGAAAACAAGAATCTTCACACTTACCATCATGCTTGTCATTGCCATATGCCACATGAGCGCGCAAATTACAGAAGCCGAAAAGGCAATCAGAACGCTTTCAAAAGACTCGATAATGGGATGGAAAACCGGAGGGTTAATCGGGATAACCATCTCTCAGGCTTCCTTTACCAATTGGGCGGCTGGCGGTCAAAATACCATAGCACTCGGAGGGCTTGTCAACCTGTTCGCCAATTACAAAAGCGAACACTCGTCCTGGGATAACATGCTTGATATGGGTTACGGGTTGCTCAAACAAGGAAAGAATGGAGACTTCATAAAAACCGACGACAAGGTTGACCTTACGTCGAAATATGGCAGAAAGGCATCTTCAAAATGGTACTATGCAGGTCTGGTAAATTTCAAAACCCAAATGACTGCCGGTTATAATTATCCGGACGTGTCAACGAAGATCTCTGACCTACTCGCGCCTGCCTACATTTTGGCTGCAATCGGTATGGACTACAAACCAAGCGATAAACTCACCGCCTTTGTTGCACCAATCACATCAAAGAACACCATTGTCAATGATGAAGCATTGGCCAATGCCGGCGCCTTTGGCGTAGAAGCGGCTACCTACAACGAAAATGGAGATATTGTAACCGCAGGAAAGAGGAGCCGATCGGAAGTTGGAGGATATGTGCGTATGGTTTACCAGCAGACCTACTTCAAAGACAAGAGCGTTTCAATTCTTTCCAAACTGGATCTGTTTTCGAACTATAAAACCAACCCGCAAAACATTGACATTAGCTGGGAAACAATCATTGGCTTGAAAGTGAACAAATTCATCACTACAACCATTACTACCCACCTCATTTATGACGACGATATTGACATTGCGTTTGATAACAACAATGACGGTGTAATTGACGGATCCGGTCCGCGCACCCAATTCAAGGAAGTAATTGGCGTTGGTTTGAATGTCAAGTTTTAACAGTCTGCAAACCCAAGAATGAATTTAGTTCTATTGTTTGAATAGCAGAGACATCCAATATCTTCGCTCGACTATAAATTATTTGAAATAAATAACCATGCGATTTATAAAAACCCTTTTTCTTGCCTCACTTGTGAGCTCTTGCGCTTTGCAGGCGCAAACCACTTGGACTCTAGACAGCACCGTTCTGGTTCAAACCGACGTAGTTACCGGAATTACCCGTCCTTGGGAAATTCTCTGGGGCTCCGATGATTACATCTGGGCATCGTGCCGAAACGGCGACGTGCTTCATATTGACCCTATCACTGGAAACTATACAACCATTCTGGAGTTGACCGTAACCAACAACGGTAGTGGCGAACCCGGCTTACTCGGAATGGCCCTTCACCCGGATTTCACAAACACTCCGAAAGTTTTCCTGGTTTACAACTACTCGCAAGGCAACAGTGTGAAGGAAAGACTCTCCTCTTTCGATTGGGATGGAACATCACTGACCAATGAAACTTACCTCATCGACAACATCGCAGGCAACCAGATACACAACGGCTCTCGAATCGTCATTTCACCGGACGGAAAAATCATGATGACTACGGGCGATACAGGAACGGGCGGCGACTTGTCTCAAGACCTAAACTCGAAAAACGGAAAAGTTCTTCGCATAAATCTCGATGGAACCATTCCAGTCGACAATCCTGACCCAAACTCTTATGTTTGGTCGTTCGGACACCGCAATGGTCAGGGCCTGTGCTATGGACCAAGCGGAATACTTTACGAGAGCGAACACGGGCAGAACAGCAGCGATGAATTGAACATTATCGAACCCGGCCGCAACTACGGTTGGCCCGAGGTTCAGGGAGCATGCAATACGAACGCAGAAACAACCTTCTGTGAGGCCAACAACGTAATGGAGCCGATAGATGAGTGGTCTCCCTGTGTTGCCGTTAATGGCCTCGATTATTACAATCACCCCGCAATTCCTGAATGGAATAATTGTCTCATCATGGGCGTGATGGGAGGCCTCGGTGGCACCAGCTCCAGCAATGACAGGGTTTCTGTTTTGCATTTAAGTGATGATGGTTTGAGTGTTGTCTCGGAAGACAAACTTTTCACAACCCTCAATCAACGTTTCCGCGATGTGTGTATCAACCCCAATACAGGAGCTCTCTATGTAGCCCTCAATGGAACCCAATACCCTGGCACAGCTCCCAATAAAATCATCATGTTCGCACCTCAAGGCAACCCGAATAACATCGTCAGTAAGCCTACAGTTGGACAAACTATGACCTTGTTCCCTAACCCGGCTCAAAACATGATTA
The DNA here is from genome assembly GCA_044348775.1 of Flavobacteriales bacterium. Taxonomy (GTDB): domain Bacteria; phylum Bacteroidota; class Bacteroidia; order Flavobacteriales_D; family Sanyastnellaceae; genus JAIBBG01. Next base: position 4,419 of record JBIKSC010000065.1, read on the forward strand.
CAATTGAATCTGCGTCTTCGTTAATCGGTGCGGATTTGATCATTTTCAATTACGAAGGCAAACAAGCTATGCAAATTAAAATTCAGTCGAATCAGCAAACGATTGATATAAGCTCACTTCCTTCCGGCTCTTACTGGACTGTAGCGACCTCCAATCTAGGCACGGTTACGCGCACCTTTGTGAAAACATCCAATTGATAAATCCTAACTATTTAGAGGAAAAGAGAATGAAATCATTCTCTTTTCTTTTTTACAAGAACACGTTCATTTGAATAAGCGATTTTCCATAGGGGTATTGGTGCTTTGCCTTTTCTATTATGCTTTGGAATGGAATAATGGCAGAGCTCAAATGGCAGACTTCAGAGTTTATTATGATGCCGCTGGTGCGCTTATCAGCGGAGATACTGTTTATGGTAAGGCCTTCGGAGTAAGCAGTGGTTTTTACAAATACTCCCCGTTTGCATGTATCCCTTTTATCCCATTGGCGTTATTGCCCTATGGGATTGCTTCAGTATTCTATTATCTGCTCACAACTGCAGCTATTATATGGTTTTCATTGCGCGTTTCGAAAGTCGTTTACGGCTCTGAAACAAGCAACTCGCTTATGTTGCCAATTCTTACGGGGTTGTTTTTAATCGATCACCTTGAGCGGGAGCTTCATCTGGGCAATGTGAACTTGCTGCTGCTTATCGCACTTTTCGAAAGCTACTTTCTATTGAAATCGAACCGAAACCGCGAAGGCGGAGCATTGTATGGAATAGCGTTGTTGTTCAAACCCCATTTCCTTTTGCTATTGCCTTATCTCATCTGGAAAAGGCGGTTTGCGGCTGTGTTGACTTGTTTTGCCGTTGTTTGCCTTGGATTATTGATACCCGCCGCTGCATTGGGTTGGCAACAAAACGTTCAATTGCTCCTGCAATGGGCAAATGCCATGAGTGATCACAACATCGCGTTGCAACTTAGCCCCAATACGATTTACGGACTTATCAATATCGCCTTCCTCAATGGCACTGCAGGAGCCACGCTAGTGCTATCCTGTCTAGCTGCAGTGGGAATTTGTATTGCTTTTTTGATTCTTCGCAACGACCGATTAACGGGTGCCGCATGGTCAACCGAAGTGCGTTTTACGGAGTACTTTTTACTTATCGCGCTCGTGCCTAATCTGGTTCATACCGACACCGAACATTTCATGTGGGTATGGCCGTTACTAGCATTAGCAATTTATGATGTAATGAAAACCAATACGCTATGGCGGAAAACGCGCATTACATTATTGACGTTGGCATTTGTTCCCTTCGCCCTCAATAGTCCGGATATCGTAGGTAGCAAGATTCGGTTAATCTTCGATGAAGGTGGCCTGGGACTGGCCAACGTGATGATTATCGCATGTGCATTGATGACGAACTACGAACTACAGATTACTCGTTTATCCGTAATCCGTAATTCGTAATCAATAATCAGTAATCCTTAGTGATGTTCACCGCCCGGTCCATGCACGTGGCCGTGTGCGATTTCATCAGCAGTTGCTTCGCGCACTTCAATTACCTCCACGCTGAAATGCAGTTCAACGCCCGCCAGCGGATGGTTGGCATCAACGGTAACGAGGTCGCCATCCACACCCGTAACGGTCACGATGTATCGGCCTTGGTCATTTCCGGCTTGGAACTGCATACCTATTTGAGGAATCGTACCGCCAAAAGCATCGAGGGGCACCTGCTGCACGAAATCTTCGTTGCGAACGCCGTATCCTTTTTCCGGTGTGATTACTACTTGAAACGAATCACCCTTTACACGACCTTCGAGGCCTTCTTCCATTCCGGGAATAAGATTTCCGAAACCATGGAGATAGTAAAGTGGCTGTTTCCCTTCGCTGCTGTCGAGTGTAGATCCTGAGTTATCCTTGAGAGTGTAGTGGATAGCGACTACTTTTTCTGATGATATTTGCATTGTTTTGATGAATTAATGCCGGCTTGGGGGCATTTTGATACTGTTCAACAATGCGCAAAAGACGGAGGTCGCGAATGTAGGACAAAGTTGTTGGCGTCGAAAAGAACATCCTATTTAGCGGTCGGATGTTGATATCTCAAAAAAAAAAATGCACGGACGCTTGTCACTATCGAAAATCTCACTACATTTGCGCCCCTGTTAAAATTGACAGAGGGCGAGAAATCTCGTCAGAAGTTCTTTGAAATACCTGATTTTACTGCCGGTGTAGCTCAGCTGGCCAGAGCAGCTGATTTGTAATCAGCTGGTCGGGGGTTCGAATCCCTCCACCGGCTCCATTTTAACATGTGGCCCACGCAGCAAGATATCAGGGGAGTTACCAGAGTGGCCAAATGGGACAGACTGTAAATCTGTTGTCTTACGACTTCGGTGGTTCGAATCCACCACTCCCCACGATTTTTTTCCGTGTATCGACCCCTATCGACAACGGTTCAATGCGGGAGTAGCTCAGTTGGTAGAGCATTAGCCTTCCAAGCTAAATGTCGCGAGTTCGAGCCTCGTCTCCCGCTCCATGGTGTTCTAAAAAGAAAGCAGTTGATCTTCAAAGCCGTTGTAGCTCAGGGGTAGAGCACTTCCTTGGTAAGGAAGAGGTCACGGGTTCAATTCCCGTCAACGGCTCTTCGATTTCTTGCAGCACTTTCCCTACTTATTGTAAAATCAGGTATTTCATGCACTTCACACGAATGCGTATTTTTTTTTAATTTATCTAGATAAAATAACAACAAAAACAATCGCCAATGGCTAAAGAGAATTTTGATCGTTCCAAACCCCACGTGAACATTGGAACTATTGGTCACGTTGACCACGGAAAGACCACTCTGACTGCTGCCATCACAACAGTTTTGGCTGCGGCTGGTCTTTCTGAAAAAAGAGACTTCGCGTCTATCGACAACGCTCCTGAAGAGAAAGAGCGTGGTATCACTATTAACACTGCTCACGTAGAGTATTCGACGGCTAACCGTCACTACGCTCACGTTGACTGTCCAGGTCACGCCGACTATGTAAAGAACATGGTAACAGGTGCTGCTCAAATGGACGGTGCTATCCTTGTGGTAGCTGCAACCGACGGACCAATGCCACAAACACGTGAGCACATCCTGTTGGGTCGTCAGGTAGGTGTTCCACGTATCGTTGTGTTCATGAACAAAGTGGACATGGTAGACGATCCGGAAATCATCGAACTCGTTGAAATGGATATTCGCGAGCTGTTGAGCTTTTATGAATATGATGGCGACAACACTCCAATCATCAAAGGTTCTGCTTTGGGTGGCTTGAATGGCGATCCAAATTGGGTTGAGAAAATCATGGAGTTGATGGCTGCTGTTGACTCATGGATTCCAATTCCTCCTCGTGAAGTTGAGAAGCCATTCTTGATGTCAGTAGAAGACGTATTCACGATTACTGGTCGTGGTACTGTTGCTACCGGTCGTATCGAGCGTGGTGTAATCAACTCAGGTGAAGAAGTTGACATCATCGGTTTCAACGAAGCAAAGTTGAAGTCAACCGTTACAGGTGTTGAGATGTTCCGTAAAATTTTGGATCGTGGTGAGGCTGGTGACAACGTAGGTCTTCTCCTCCGCGGTATTGAAAAGAGCGACATCCGTCGTGGTATGGTAATCTGCAAGCCAGGTTCTATCCAACCTCACACTAAGTTCAAGGCTGAGATTTACGTTTTGAAGAAGGAAGAAGGTGGTCGTCACACTCCATTCCACAACAAATACCGTCCTCAGTTCTACTTCCGTACAACCGACGTAACCGGAGAGATTAACCTCGAAGCCGGTCGCGAAATGGTACTTCCAGGTGATAACGTATCAATCGAAGTTAATTTGATTGCTCCTATCGCAATGGACAAAGGTCTTCGCTTCGCAATCCGTGAAGGTGGCCGTACCGTAGGTGCCGGACAGGTAACAGACATCATCGCGTAATCATACGCGTGTGAAACATATAGTGAAGGCGATATCCGTCAAAAGATATCGCCTTCACTTTCACGTTTAAAACAGGATTGGCTAAAGAGCCTGATTCATTGGTTGAGCAAAGACAGTTTAAATGATTGACTCTCAACTGGAATATTGATAAAATGGCGAAGTAGTGAAATGGTGAAGCGGTGCTTTGAATTAGAAACACTTCATACCTAGTGCCAAGTACCTAGTACTTAGTACATAAAACCTACGGGCATAGTTCAATGGCAGAATAGCGGTCTCCAAAACCGTTGATCTAGGTTCGAGTCCTGGTGCCCGTGCTAAAGCAGAAAAAACCCGAAGCAATTCGGAAAAAACGATAACAATATGGCTGGAATAAAAACATATTTGGAAGAGTCATACAACGAGTTAGTTCACAAGGTGACCTGGCCAACTTGGGCCGAGTTGCAGGAGAGTACCGTTTTGGTTTTCATCACAACGCTCATTCTGACCGTTTGCATTTTCGCAATGGACTTTATTTTCGGTGTTAGCGGCGACGCAGCCTCTACATGGAAAGGCTTGGTAGGCTTCCTGTACGCCTTCCTTACTTGATTTTATTGAAACCATCCTATTAGGCAACCAATCGACATGAGCGATATCGAAAAAAAATGGTACGTAGTACGTGCCATCAGTGGTAAGGAAAAAAAGGTGAAGGAATATATCGAGAGCGAAATCAAGGCTCGCGGGATGCAGGACTATGTATCTCAGGTATTAATTCCAACCGAAAAGGTATTCCAAATCCGCAACGGTAAAAAAGTTAGCAAAGAGCGCAGTTATCTTCCGGGTTATGTGCTTATTGAGGCTGCGCTCATCGGTGAAATACCGCACATCATTAAGAACATCACGAATGTGATTGGCTTTTTGGGTGCAGAAAAGAAGGGAGATCCTATCCCCCTCCGACTTTCGGAAGTAAACCGAATTTTAGGTAAAGTGGATGAGTTGGCCGAGAGCGGAGAAGAACTTAACATTCCATTTGTTGTAGGTGAGAATGTGAAGGTTATCGACGGTCCGTTCAACAATTTTGGCGGTGTAATCGAAGAGATAAATGAAGAGAAGAAGAAGTTGAAAGTGATGGTAAAAATCTTCGGCCGCAAAACACCTGTAGAGCTTGGCTACATGCAGGTGGAGAAAGAATAATGACGAATGATGAATGACAAGTGACCAGTTACCCTTCGGTCATGAGTCACTAGTCATTAGTCACTAGCAATTGAATTAAGACGCGTGTGGTGCGCATTGAATTTAAACAGATGTTACGATTCGCTTCCCCTTGCAATCCACGCACAAACCAAATAAACACAAAGTAAAATGGCGAAAGAAGTAGCTGGATTCGTCAAGCTGCAAATCAAAGGTGGTGCTGCAAACCCCTCGCCCCCTGTAGGCCCTGCTCTCGGTTCCAAAGGTGTTAACATCATGGAATTCTGTAAGCAGTTCAATGCCCGTACACAGGATAAGGCAGGAAAAGTTTGCCCGGTGTTGATCACCGTTTACGGTGACAAGTCGTTCGACTTCGTCATCAAAACGGCACCGGCAGCTGTGCAACTCCTCGAGGCCTCCAAGGCTAAGAAGGGTGCTGCAGAGCCAAACCGTCAGAAGATTGGGCAAGTTACCTGGGATCAGGTGCGTGCCATAGCAGAAGACAAAATGCCAGACCTCAATTGCTTCACCATCGAGTCGGCCATGAAAATGGTCGCCGGAACGGCACGAAGCATGGGTCTGCAAGTAACCGGTAACCGTCCTTTCTAATTTTTTCGGAGGAAAACAGCAATGGGAAGTCTAACTAAAAATCGCAAAGCTTCACTCGAGAAGTACGACGCCGAAAAGGCGTATACTCTTACTGAAGCAGCGTCGGTCGTGAAAAAAATCACGAATACAAAATTCGACGCTTCTGTAGACATCGCTGTTCGCCTCGGTGTAGACCCGAAGAAATCCAACCAAATGGTACGCGGCACTGTGTCGCTTCCACACGGAACGGGAAAGACCGTGCGCGTATTGGTACTCTGTACTCCCGACAAGGAGGCAGAAGCCAAAGCCGCAGGTGCTGATCACGTGGGTTTAAACGACTACATCGAAAAGATTAAAGGCGGATGGACCGATGTGGATGTAATTATCACCACACCCAACGTTATGGGGCAAGTAGGTGCGCTAGGCCGAGTTCTCGGTCCACGCGGCCTGATGCCAAACCCGAAAACGGGTACCGTTACTATGGATGTTGGAAAGGCTGTGACAGAAAAGAAGGCCGGTAATATCGATTTCAAAGTCGATAAGACAGGTATCGTACACGCAAGTGTTGGCCGTGTTTCGTTTGACGCAACCAAATTGGCTGAAAACGCCAATGAGTTGATTCAAACGATCATCAAACTCAAGCCTTCTTCTGCTAAAGGGACATACATTAAGAGCGTCTCAATGAGCTCGACAATGAGTCCCGGGGTAAATGTTGAACCAAGATCAGTGAATTAATCACTGGTAAAATCGGAGGACTCTTTATATGACTAAAGAACAAAAGAACCAAGAGATCACCGAATTGGTAGATGCACTCAAGAACACTGAGATCTTCTATCTTTCGGACACTTCTTCTTTGAATGCCGAGGCTACCAGTTCACTTCGTCGCGAATGTTTCAAAGCAGGTATCCAAATGCGTGTTGTAAAAAACACACTTTTGAAGAAAGCCATGGAACGCGTCGAAGGCAAGGATTACAGCCCACTCTATCCTGCTCTCCACGGCAATACTGCTGTGATGATTGCTGAGGTGGGAAATATGCCTGCACGACTGATCAAGGACTTCAAAAAGAAGTACGACAAACCCGCATTCAAAGCGGCTTATATTCAGGAGGAT
>JBIKSC010000066.1:0-11181 GCA_044348775.1 Flavobacteriales bacterium
ACCTGAAACTGTTCGTTGAGCGGAACATTGAAGTCTACGCGAATCAGTACGCGTTTTCCTTGAAATGAATAGGAGTCGATTTGGTAAGCCATGCGGAGAAATTTTCCGCAAATGTAATTCCTCGCTCTCTTACAATTTCGCCAGTGTGTTGCGCACGCCTTTGAAGTCCTGCAATTCCATTTTGATGGATCCCACCAGAATTTCCGCTTCTGCTAATACGGGAATGTGGTTGAGGTCGTCGGTAATCCAAACCGTTAAGTCTTGTTCTTTTTTGAAAACACGACCCTTCTGAACAACGGGCACAAACTTCAAGCATCGAAATGTTCCCGCATCGATTGTGATGGTTTCGCGGCCAATGAACTTCATCTTCAACGGAACAATCTCATCGTCAACGAGCGCAGTAATGGTGTACACGTCGCCAATGCGCGCATAGTTGTAGTCGAGCGTGCGTGCATAGTAATAGGAGCTCAGCATGTCTTGCACGAACTCGGGCGATTTGTATCCTTCGCCTTTCATGTTTTTGAATGCTCTTCTCTCGGGGAAAAACGTGTAGTCTTGCTGAATGCGATAGCCTCCTTCGTCACAGTTGCGCAGGAAGCGATAGGGAAACATACCCTGCTTATCGATGTGTGTTTCATAGTGATCTCGGACTTTGAAAAACCAGTCAACTGATCCAACGCTGCGACCCGTTCCAACAATTTTATAGGCATCGCGTCCGGCGAATTTGTAGGGGCTTTCTTCCACTTGGAGAGTGGCCGTTCCGGCATCTAAAATGCCATAGTGAATCCGGTAGGTGAGTTGTTCACCAGCCATGAACGCATAATTGGGAGATTGTCGAAAACCATGATCGGGCAAATGATCAACATTGGTTTGGGTAGGCTTCACCTGAGCGTGTAGCGTTAACGCACCGATTATCGCTACAAAAAGAAAAATGGGCGTTTTCATGATTGGGCAATTCCAAGGGTTATGCCAAACCAACGGCCGCGCTAGTCAATTGTTGCGATACACTTCAATTCGATGGCGATGGGCGAGGGCAGCGCGTTGATTTCGACAGTCGTTCTGCACGGTTGTGCGTCTTTGAAATACTCCGCGTAGAGCTTGTTGTACGTGTGAAAGTCACGCTTCATATTCACCAGAAACACGGTCACGTCTACAAGGTTTTCCCATTTGCTTCCGTTTTCTTCGAGTATCACGCGCACGTTGTCGAACACGTTGCGGCATTGTGCTTCGAAATCGAAGGAGAGGTAGTTGCCAAACTTATCGAGAGTAAGACCCGGCACTCCGCTATCGGTTGCGTCGCTGCCCGCAATGCGCGGACCCACGCCTGAGAGGAATAACAAATTGCCCACGCGGCGTGTGTGCGGATACAGACCAACAGGTTTGGGAGCTTTGCTTGACATGGTAGACGTGTTTTGAGGTTGCTAAGATAGAGGAGGTTTTTTCTCTTGTTATTCTTCTGCGTCTCTGCGGTTAGTTTTTTTACCACAAAGGCGCCGAGAGTGCAAAGATTTTTTAGTGCCCTCTACACCCTCGAACCGGCACACCCGCCCCTCACCAAGAGCTCGCCCCTATCCGTAATTCGTAATCCGTAATTTGTAATTAAAAAAAGGCCGCCCGCATTACGCGAACGGCCTTCACTGTAAAAACAACTAGCTCGAAACTAGTTTTTCAGATTATTCAATCACCAACCGCACACTTGTGCTGTGCTCTCCTTGCGTTATACGCACCTGATACACACCGCTCGCCAGTGACTCGCGCTCGATGATGGCGACTCCCTGTTGGTTTTGCATCGCACGCACACAAGCGCCTGTCATATCATACAATGCGATGTCGAATACGCCCTTCGGCAGTTCCAGGCGAGCTTGGTCTTTCATGGGGTTCGGGTATGCGGTGAGGGTTGGCCACGAATTCACGAATGATACGTCAGTGATGACGAATAATTCGCTTGTTGCCGTGCATTCGAATTCGTTAGTGATTTCTACTTGATAGTTGCCGCTTACCGATGCGGTAATACTTTGTGTTGTCACGTCTTCGGCACCGTTAACCGACCACTGCCACGCGATACCATCAACTGCAGTGAGCACGTTGTTGTTGTTGTCAACCTCTGTGCTCGGCAACGGATTCACCGTAACAGCCCACTGCAATGTATCGCTGCTGCAGTTCTCGTTACTCAGGGCATAGACCTCAGCCGTGAAACTTTCAGAGGCGATGGTCGATGAGCCGTTGACCGCGCCGTTCATCCAATAGACCGTGCCGTTGCTTTGTGCGTCATACGCAACTTCTTCCCCTGCACAGAGCGTATCAGAAAGATGTTGATACAAGCTTGGTGTAGGATTAACGACAATAAATACTTGATGCGCCTCTGCCTCTGTTTCGTACATCACTAGCGGACACAGAGCATTTGAGGTGGTTAATTCCAAGGAGTATTCGGCAGGAATATCGGGACTCATGAGAACACTTGGGTAAGTAAACGAGCTGCCGGTTCCGGCAGTAGCGTTGTCGAGTGTCCACGTGTAGTTGTCTACGTAAGGTTGTTCGGCGTTGAAGGCGATGGTCTCTCCTTCGCAATAGATATTCTGTCCTACCGGCGGTGAGAAGGAGTCACAGCTGAAAATGGTGTGAGTCGTTTCGTTCGTAATCACCGCCGGGTTGGCATCAAAGTAAATGTAAGCTTTTGCATACAGCTCTGTTCCGGGATTCAGATCTTGACGAGCATTGATACGGAATGAAACAAATCCGTGGGAACCTTCTTCATTGCTGACACTGTCGGGCAAGTAGATATCCTCCAACACAAATTTCACGACCACATAATTGGAATCGAACTCTAAATCGTACGAACCATCATCGTGCAAGCATCCCATATCGAGCGCCGAAGCGTGGAAAGGAGTGAAGCTGCCAATGTCCCATTTTTCTGGGTCAAGTGGAATGTCGATATGCACGTCCTCGGCCGGATAATTGCCCGTATTCTGAAAGCGCACCACAAAGGTGACTTCGTGTCCTTCTAAGATGAAATGTGGATCCAGATAGCCTTCATTGTTTTCGCCATTGAGACCTTCAGGGAATCCCGTAATATCATTGGGGTCGTAGGCACAGGCTACTTCAGGGGCGACATTCCACGTTTCCGAATGAATCATGTTACCTTGTGGATCAAACAGGTTGAGATTGAATTCAAAATTGAAGAATTGGCCGATGTAATCCACCCCCGGCCCATCAATGTGGAACGACAGCAATTCAAACTCTCCCGGTAGGAAGTCTTCAATGTTCCACAGCGCATAACCCGGACCGGTTTCAGTCGGTGGTGTGGTGAAGTAACTGTCGGCATCCGGTGTAAACAATGGATCGCAATCCAGCGTGAGGAAACCGCTCACCGGTTGAGAACCGATATTTTCAATGTAAACGCCCGATTCATAACCATCGGTGCAGTGCAGAATTTCCCAGAAGCCTTGGTATGGGCCTGCAGCGACAATAGCTTCTCCCGGGATGACTTGCAAACCGAAGGATGCTGTTGAAACACCTGTAGCGAAATCAACTGTTGCGGTTGACGCGGTAGTGATAACCCAGTTGTCGGTAGGGTTGAGTACTTCCAGTTCTTGCACACCGGAGGGCAAGGGCAGATAGACATATCCATTGGCGTTAGTCCAAAGCAAAATATTGAGGTTGCTCACCAGCACGGGCCAATTACCCAGACCGGGCTCATCGGCTTCGTGCATTCCATTTCCATTGAGGTCGTTGTACACAAATACGGTGCTGGTGTATTCACATCCTTCATTCACTGTTGCCAGTGGATCGTAGTTGGATGCGAGGGGGTCGGTGCAGCCGGGGATGAGGCCGGTGTTTTCGTCATCGCGAATGCAACGAACACCGAATCCTAGTTGAGGATTGTAGCCGTCTCCAAAAATGTGTGGTCCATCCCAATCTAGTCTTCTGTAGAGAACGGTATTATCATCAGCCATCCACCAAAATCCATAGTTACCGGCCCAAGCATAGCTTCCATCAAGATCTCTGAAACCACCAGGCAATGCAGAAAACCCGCTGCTATTGTCAGCCCCTGTATTTGGTGAAAACCAATACTGTATACCAGAGCTTTTCATCTTACCCCCTGCCAAGTTTACGCCCCCAAGGTAGTTAGTGAGTTCATCCCATTCCGTGGAGTTGGCTTCATGCCATCCTGTTGGACAAACGTGCCTTTCGTCCTGCACTGCGTATAGGTTATATAGCTTTCCATTTGGGCATGAGTTACCTATGTTATCACCCATGTATGACCAAGCTCCTGCGGTGGTTGTCTGCCATTCGGAATTGTTTAGATTCGTTGCAATCGCATCCCCATTCCGATAAATACTCGTGTTCAAGTTCTCCGCCATCCACTCCTGTTCGCCAATCACGATGGTCTTGTAGACATTGCCCTCTTGGTCGGTCATAGTGCCGTAAGTGAGGTTTGGGTTGTGGACGAAGTCGGCGCCACAGGTGTGTGGTGTTCCTAGCTCAACAGCACTTCCTGCACAGCCACAGTCAGCACCAAGTATATCGTTCGTTGTAGCTGCGTTGGCATCATCACACGCATCACCGGCGAAGGTGCACGAGCCGTCGTCGGTGGTTGCGAGAGCGTTGTAGTTGCAGGCTTCGGGGGTGGTACAGCCGGGGATGAGGCCGGTGTTGGCGTCGCGAACGCATCTGACGGAAAAACCATACGGCTTATCATAAATACCGCTATACACCTCTGATGTGTAATACAGCAGGTTGATATATGCAGCTACGCCGTTAGCATATCCAGTACTACTCCACCAAAAACCATAATTTCCGAGACTATTATAATCACCAAAAATGTGTCGCTGGCCACCAGGTGTTGCTGAAAAACCGCTGCTATTGCTGGCTACATCACCTGCATTTTCATACCACAAACCCGTTCCACCCTCAATTGTACCAGTCGATTTCAAGGCCGTTCCTGCAAAAAATGACTCAACGAAATCACTTGGATTGGATGTTGGGTCAATATAATTTAACAGGGCGCTCCAATCGCCCGAACTAGGAACGCGCCACCCTGAGGGACACAATTCTCTTGGATCCACACAAGCATACCAGTTGTACAATTTGCCGTTTGGGCAGGATAATATTTCCTCATTGTTGTAGTATCCCCACGCTCCAATTTCAGTGGTTGACGCACCTTCCCATTCTGTATTAGTCAAGTTAGTTGTAATCTGCTCCCCATTCCGATAAATACTCGTGTTTAAGTTCTCCGCCATCCACTCCTGGTCACCTATCACAATGGTCTTGTACACGTTCCCTTCCTGGTCGGTCATGCTGCCGTAGTTTAGGCTTGGGTTGTGCACGAGTGGTGCACCACAGGTGTGTTCAACTCCGAGTTCGATAGGTGTACCTGTGCAACCGCATGATGCATCGATGATGTCGTTGTAGGTGCTTGCGTTGGCGTCGTCGCATGATGCGCCTTGGTAGAGGCAACTACCATCGTCTACCGTTGCGGTGCTATTGTAGTTGCAGGCTAGCAAGTCAATGCAGCCGGGGATGAGGCCGGTAGTTGCTTCTCGCATACAACGAACAGAAAATCCATAATGCTTATTTCCAGGATCCCATTGAGCACTGTTATAGTAATAAACCAAGTTGATATACCATGCGCTTCCCCCTCCGTTTTCCGAAGAGCTCCAATAATCACCGAGGTCACCCGTGTTGTAATATTCTCCTCCGAAAAACCGATAACCGGCGGGAACCCCTGAGAAACCGCTGCTATTGCTCGCGTTTACATTTGGTGCAAACCATAGTCCGTTTGCGTCTTCAATGCTCCCCGTAGATCTCATTTTACCACCTGCTACCGATTGTCCGCCAAGATTGTCAATTAATGTAAACCAATCTGAAGTTGAGGGTATGCGCCAGCCTGTTGGACAAAGTTCGCGCTCATCTATACAGGTATACCAGTTGTATAGCTTTCCATAAGGGCATTGGAGAGCGCCATTGTCGTTACTGTACGCCCATGCGCCGATAGTCGTAGAAGCCCATGTAGTCGCGTCCAAATTCGTTGCAATCGCGTCCCCATTCCGATAAATACTCGTGTTCAAGTTCTCCGCCATCCATTCTTGATCACCAATCACAATCGTCTTGTAAACGTTGCCCTCTTGGTCTGTCATGCTGCCGTAGTTCAGGTTTGGGTTGTGCACGAAGTCGGCGCCGCAGGTGTGTGGAGTTCCTAGCTCAACAGTTGTTCCTGCACAGCCGCAGTCAGCACCAAGTATATCGTTAGTGGTTGCTGCGTTTCCATCATCACACGCATCACCGGCGAAGGTGCACGAGCCGTCGTCGGTGGTGGCGAGGGCGTCGTAGTTGCAGGCTTCGGGGGCGGTGCAGCCGGTTACTTGTGGGTTGAAGTTACCGTAGAGTAGAGCGATTTCTTCTGCGGTGAGGGCGCGGTTCCAGATGCCGACGTCGTCGAGTTTTGCATTAATTGTTACATTTTCCCCACGACCAAAAAACAGGTTGCTGTCGTTATAATAGTTTGGTAAGTTGTCAATAGTTTCAGTATTGATTAACTCGCCATTCCTGAATACACGCATAACACCATCTTCTCTGGAAAAAACAATATGGTTCCATTCTATAAAGTCTGGCTCATGCGAGGTTGTATCGCCTAGCCAATTGAAGTTTCCTAACTCATCATTAGAGTGAAATACATATGCGAAATCGCCATTCGAGAATGGTGTCGCAAAATCACCTAATAGCCATTTTTTATTGTTTCCACCGCCATTTCCCTTATACATATAATAACCTACTGCTTCATTATTAATACTAAGCAGCGAGTTGTTTTTCGCCCATAAAGAAATTGTGAAGTTCGAATTCGATTCAAAGTTGAAGTTTGGATTGTTTCCTACATCGATGCTGTTTTGCTCAGCCTCAGAAAACTCGAACGCACTCTCCACATTCCCAAACCGATCCTCCGTCAACGCCGCGCCATTCACTACACCATCGTTTCCATTTCCACTCTCATCGTTCGCGTTGCCGCAGAACGGCCAGTAGCCGACGAGACCGTTTTGGAGAGTAGCAGGCAAGGGAGTACAGACAATGGGCTCATAATTCCCGGTGTAATGCTGCATAAATTCGTAAGTGCTTAGGGCACGATCGAAAAGGATCAAATCATCCAAACTTCCGGAAAAAGCATAATCACCACCGGGTGATGCGGCGCCGAAAAAGATCCAGTTAGCCGGGAGTGTCGGGGTGCTCAATGTATAGGACTGAACAAGCTGTCCATTTAAGTATATGTTGTAATTGCTTCCGGCTTTGGAAAATCCAAATTGATTCCAAGTACCAGGCGTTGGCAAGAGTACACCAGGACCCAACCAGCCCCCGGAACAGCCAAACTCTGTGTGATAATTATTGCCATCAGATATGTAATCTCCCTCGCCTTGACCGATGCCAATCCCATCACAGCCGTAAACAGGACTATTCACACCGAGATAGGCAAATGAAGCACCTTGAATGCCATCACTATTAAACCACCCCACCAATGAAATGGTGTCTAAATTGGTTAGCGCGTTCTCTACAATCATATAATCGGATGAACCATTGAAATGATAGGCTGCGTTGGGTGTTCCAAATCTGTCTGTTGCCAGTTCGGGCCCACTCGATACAGTATTATGTGCGTTAGGCCCCATGTCATGATATGTTCCGCAAAATGGCCAAAATCCAATTACATTGTCCGAAAATGAGCCTTCAGGCAACTCACACAAAATGGGGTTGTCGGTTAGGGTAATTTCCATGGAAAGAGAAGTGGAAACGCAGAAACCATTATCAATTACAACCGCGTAAGAACCGGATTCAATGGGCGTGAGGTCCTGTTGATTTTCTCCGGAAATTGGCGATCCATTTAGAAGCCATTGATAATTATAGTTTCCTTCATTAGCGGATAACGTTATTAGGCTTCCTGTTGAAAGTGTCGGATTTCCATTGGAAGTTATTCTAGCTGTTAATCCGGAGTTCGAAGAAAATAACTCACTTATCTCCTCATGTGATAAACTGCGATCATAGATATATATGTCGTCTAGAAGTCCCTGAAAAGAATAATCCAATGCAGTAGAGGAAGCTCCAAAAAATATGGTTTGTAGATCAAAAGTTGGCTCCCCGGTTACGCGATAACCAACCAGCATTCCGTTTATATAGAGTGACAGACGACCAGGGCTTTTTACCATTGCGAAGTGTGTCCAAGTTCCTGGATTAGGAAGTTCAAAAAAACCAGGTATCCAGCCCGGATTGCAATTGAATGCGGCTTGGAGATTATTTCCGTCACCGATAAAATCACCCTCACCTTGTCCAATAGCCATTCCGGTGCAACCGCTGTTGGGATTGTCATTACCAAATTGAACGAACGCAGCCCCTTGCACAGCTGCACTATTGTACCAACCCGACACTGTAGCAGCACTAATTTGACTGATTGCGTTTTCAATGAGGACGTAGTCGTTGCCATCAAAAAGACCGGCCGAACCAACATTGCCGAATCTATCTGTACCAAAATCTACTCCGCTATTGATACCATCATTTCCATTAGAACTTTCATCGACTGTATTGCCGCTGAACGGCCAGTAGCCGACGAGGCCGTTTTGTAGGTTGGATGGTAGCGAGCAGTTTTGAGCCAAGGAGCTCATCGAGAGCATGACTATCGCACCTAAGAAGAGAATAAAGTGTTTCATAGCATTTGTTTGAATAGGTTAATCTTATTGTTTCCGCAAATCTTGCTATACATAAGGCCTAGCGCACAGGTCATTCGCGCAAACGGGTGTGTTTGGTTAGTATTTGTAATTCAACCTGGGTTGAGTGAGTAAAAATAAACTAGCTGCGTGACCTAAGCGATGGCTTAGGAAGTGCGGCTATAGTTCCGAGGAAACTTCCTCCAACCTACCAAGTATATCCTTCGTGAAATCGCACATGAAGTAAGGTATGTTGAGCAACCCATCCCTGAAATGTAAATTCTTAAGGGAGTAGCGAATACGAACTCCCGGGGCATATTTCTCCCGGTAAAGCGTTAGGCTGCGGCTGCGGATGTTCTCATCGCTCTTCACTTCAATCGGGATGTTGTCGTTGTCATGCGTCAGAATAAAGTCTACCTCCGCCGTGTTGCCCGAAGTCCAATAATGAGGCACTTCGCCAAAGCCCGCTACCAAGCTTTGCAACACGCAATTCTCAATCATCGCACCTTTGAACTCCGTGAACATGCGGTTGCCATCCCCGTATATAATCGCCGATAATTTTGCCATCCTGCGCATGATGCCCACATCGAATGAATACAATTTAAAGGCTTCCATGTCTTCATAAGCCGACAATGGAATGCCGGGTTTACTGATGAGCTTCACCCGATGCACAAGTCCGGCGGAGATGAGCCATTCTATAGCGTCCTCATAGTCTTTGGCACGCGCTCCCGTGCGCACGCGACCATAAACAAACTTCTTGTTTTCCCTAGCCAATTGCGCAGGAAGTGAGTCGAACACCCAACCGATTTTAGCCACGTCTTTCATCACCGGATGTTTCGCGAAATCACCCTTGTAAGAAAGAACCAAGTTGTCCAGCAATTGGTCGCACGTGCCCGGTGTAAACCCTGCTTCAACGGATTTCACCACTGCAGGCAATCCGCCGGTAATGAGATAGCGTTTAAATAAGTCATTCAGCGTGTGGAAGAAAAAATCAGGAAGCTCTTCTAAAGCGGTAAACTGCTCCAGAAACGCAGCAGCTGAAGCATCCCATTGAGGCAGTACTTCCCGAAACGTCATAGGATACATCGTCAAAAACTCCACCTTGCCCACCGGAAAAGAATGCTGCGAGCGTAGCAACAACCCAAGGAGCGAACCGGCCGACAAAATGGCAAGCTCCGGTTTTTTCTCCGCGAAATATTTCAAGGTATTCAACGCTTCCGGACACTCCTGAATCTCATCGAAAATGATGAGCGTTTCTTGATCAATTGGAACCCCACCGGCAAACACGAGGTCTTGAATGAGTCGATCGACATCTTTGTTGCTTTTGAAAAAACCCGCCAAGTCGGGGCGCTCGTCAAAGTTGAAATAGGCAACCCGCCGGAAGTGGTTTTCACCCAACCATTTCATCGTATACGTTTTACCCACTTGCCTTGCGCCACGGATAATGAGGGGCAATCGACCCGGTTTGTTTTTCCAGGATAGGAGATGGGATTCAATCGACCGCTGCATAAACAAATGGGATTTTGCGTAAAAATATTGCAAAAACCCCACTTATTTGTGTTTCTTGCGAGATAAGTGCCAAAAAGTGTAAGGCTGCGTGATGCTGCGTAACACGCTGCGGTTGAATTGTTTTTCACCGCAAAGGCGCCAAGAATGCAAAGATTTTTATTCTCTCTTGTTATTCTTTGCGTCTCCGCGGTTAGTTTTTTTTCACCGCAAAGGCGCCGAGAATGCAAAGATTTTTATTCTCTTGTTATTCTTTGCGTCTCCGCGGTTAGTTTTTTTTCACCGCAAAGGCGCCGAGAATGCAAAGATTTTTTAGTGCGCCCCCTCGAACCGGCACATGCGCCACACACCAAGAGCGCAACCTTGTCAGTAATTCGTACTTCGTAATTAAAACCGGCACACGCGCCCCTCACCAAGAGCCCGCCCCCATCCGTAATTCGTAATCCGTAATCCGTAATTAAAACCGGCACACGCGCGCTGCTACCCAGGTATTGGCGAGTGGTGTCGGTGGCTAAGCTGCAACGCACAGCGGTGCGTTGCTACCCGGATTTGGCGAGTGGTGTCGGTGGCTAAGCTGCAACGCACAGCGGTGCGCTGCTACCCGGATTTGGCGAGTGGTGTCGGTGGCTAAGCTGCAACGCACAGCAGTGCGTTGCTACCTGGATTTTCGCGCACCTCATCCCTTATCCTTTTACCGCTTACCTCTCTATTACCGCTTCCTTCGGTAAAAACAACCGCACCAGCGTTCCCTCTGCAGGCACAGCTTCTTCGCTGCGGTCGATGATGACAATGCTATACGAGCTACCCGACAATGCACTCAGAATGCTCAATCGCTCCTGGTTCATCTTCAGCGCCAAGCTCTCGTGCCCCTCGCGTCGGCGAACGGCCGCGGCTTTCAAACCTATGCCGTTATCGCGAATTTCTACTTCGTAATGATTACCAATACCGCGCAACGACACATCAATATGTCCGCCCTTTTCCCTTGGCAAAATGC
>JBIKSC010000345.1:0-2994 GCA_044348775.1 Flavobacteriales bacterium
AGGAGCATACTTTGCACAAGGAAATAGCCTTGCGCATGTATTATTACATGGCCTACTTGAACTTTGGCGCCGGGCAGCATAGCAAAGCGCTGCAATGGCTAAACCGGGTTATTAACGACAACGAAAATGATCTCCGCCAGGACCTTTACGGGTATGCACGACTGTTCAATATCGTGGTGCACTTCGAATTAGGCAACATCGAGTTGTTGGAATATACCATCAAGTCAACCGCACGCTACTTACAAAAGCGCAATCGCGACTTTGAAATAGAAAAGCTCATATTAGATCAGTTTAAGAAACTGATTCGCTTACGCACGGCAACTGCTAAGAAGGAACAACTTGAGGACTTTAAGGAAAAGCTATCACAATTGGCTAAGCACGAAGATGGGAAGGCACTGCTTCGGTATTTCGATTTCAACACCTGGATAAGAAGCAAGCTGGAGCAATGTACTTTTGAAGAAATACTGAACCATCATTGAATAAAAAAGCC
Organism: Flavobacteriales bacterium; assembly: GCA_044348775.1. Classification (GTDB taxonomy): domain Bacteria; phylum Bacteroidota; class Bacteroidia; order Flavobacteriales_D; family Sanyastnellaceae; genus JAIBBG01. The sequence goes on from JBIKSC010000345.1 coordinate 491, forward strand.
CCGCAAATGCGGGGCTTTCCAATTATTGCAATATTACTATTTCAAGGCCTTGGCCAATTCATCATCCATACGAGCTTGCTCTTCAATAGCCAGTTCGGCATCAACGAGAATACGTCCGCTGTGCTCGTCGACCATTACACGCTTGCGGCTAGCTACGTCCAACTGCTTCTGAGGAGGCAACTGAATGAACGAACCGGCAGATGCTTCACGCTCGATAGGAACAACTGCCATGCCGTTGGGAGCACCTGAGCGAATACGTTCATACGCGTTGAGTAGTCTCTCTTCGATGAGCTTCTTGGCCTCATCACTTTTCTTGCGAAGAATCTGCTCCTCCTTTTCAGTAGAAGCGACAATATCATCCAATTCAGCACGCTTCAACTTCAGGTCACCTTTACGCTCCTGAAGCTTAGCCTCAGTAACTGCTAACAAATCCTGCTTGGTATTCAGACTCATTTCAAACTCTTTGATGCGTTTGTTGTGTAACTGAATCTCCAACTCCTGAAACTCGATTTCCTTATTCAGCGAGTCGTACTCACGATTGTTCTTGACATTGTTGAGTTGCTCCTTATACTTCGTAATGAGGGCTTCTGAGTTTTTGATACCGTTTTTCTTTCCGACGATTTCCTCGTGGAGGTTTTTAACGTCCTCCGTCAGGTTAGCCAAACGAGCTTCCATACCGGCAACATCGTCCTCAAGATCTTCTACCTCCAACGGCAGCTCTCCGCGCATTGCGTGGATTTTGTCGATGCGTGAGTCGATCAATTGGATGGCATACAACGCGCGCAACTTTGCTTCAACGCTGATACCTTTTTTGTCGTCGCTTTCTGCGAATGCCAAACGGGGTGCTGTTTTTGAACTCATATCTTCCTCTTCGCTTTTTATGGATTTCTCTTTTGGTTTTTCAATGATCGCTATTGGGGCAAACTTGACTCCCGGTTTGCCATCGGGTGCCGGAGGCACGTAAATCGGATTCGCCACAGGCTTTGCAGGCGCATCCGCTGAAGCCACCGGAACACGGGGGCGCAGCGGTCGGGTTGAATCCGGGTCGAAACCCGCGAAGGCTGGCTTAAACAAATCCTCCTTTCCGTTTGAACCCTTGGCTGCAGGTTTAGCAACCGCTTTGGCCTGCACTGCAGGCTCAGCTTTCTTTACTGCCGGTTCTTTCACAGTGGGGACGGTGGTTTTCTCCACCTTCTTTGCAATCGGCTTTTCAGCCTTCGTGACAACAGGCTTTTCAGCCTTTTTCGGAGCTACCGGTGTGGCCGCCTTTTTGGCAATGGGTTTTGCCACCTTCTTAGGGGCCGATTTCAGCACTTTTTTGGCAATCGGTTTCGCTACTTTCTTCACGACAGGCTTTACAACCTTCTTGGGAGCAGGTTTTGCAGCTTTTTTAGCCACAGGCTTAACAACCTTCTTGGCCGGTGCCTTCTTTATGGGCTTGGCTGCGGGTTTTGCCGATTTGCTATTCTTCTTGGGGGCCGGTTTGGCCACTACTTTTTTCTTAACTACCGGTTTTACGGGCTTCTTTGCTGCTGCTGGCTTTACGACCTTTTTGGCCGGCTTGGGCGCAACTTTCTTTTTGGCAGCAGGCTTCACCACCTTGCCGGACTTGGCCGGCTTTACCGTCTTCTTCGCCTTGGCAACAGGAGCTTTCACCGCCTTCTTTGCGGGGGTCTTCTTTGCTGGGGCTTTTACTGGTTTTTTAGCCATCGTGGTTACGTGTAAAAAACAGGATTGGTATCAATCGCTGTTAAATGGGACGCGAAAGTAGGGAATTTTTGCCTAAACCAATCACCCAACAGCTCAATTGTAAACTGTTCGCTTTCAAAATGTCCGATATCGGCGACTACTATTTTACCATCTGCATCAAAAAACTGGTGGTACTTGAAGTCGGAGGTCACAAAAACATCAGCACCCGCGGCAATAGCATCGGCAAGGAGGAAACTACCACTTCCCCCACAAACAGCGACGCGCTTCACCGACCTTACGAGGGGTTTGGTATGGCGAATCAATGAGGCGTTCATGGATGTTTTCAGCAACCTAAAAAAGCTTTCCAAATCCACCTCCTCCTCCAACTCTCCCACCATTCCGCTACCCGCATCCTGCAAAACATTACCCAGCATAATCCACTGATGAGCAACTTCTTCATAAGGGTGGTTTTGAATCATTGCTTCATGCACTTGCTGTTTGAGCCATCTGGGCACCAAAAAGCTCAAACTATTCTCTGCTTCCACATGTCTAGTTCCCTTCTCGCCCAAAGTCGGATTTGCGCCATCTTGTGGACGAAATGTGCCCTCGCCCGTTAAAGCGAAACTGCACTCATCATAATTGCCAATGTGGCCACCACCCGCCTGAAAAACAGCTTGACGAATAGCCTCTGTATGCTCAACCGGCACAAATACTTCCAGCTTCAGCAGTTCTTCGCGCCGAGGCGCCAAAATTCGTAACTTACTCAGGCCTAGCTTCTCTGCAATCTTTCGATTAACGCCATGCTTCACATTGTC
>JBIKSC010000316.1:0-2989 GCA_044348775.1 Flavobacteriales bacterium
AGAGCCGAAGAACCTTTTGCTTCCGCTTTACTTCTGTATTCGACTTGTAATCCACCGGTGATGAGCGCACGGTCGGCAACAAACTTCATAGCCGCCGGGTTGGGCGTCATTTCCGCATAGAGTGAGGTGGGTATTTTCTTCGAGGTTTCCATGGTGCAAATTTCGATAACTTCCACGCGCATATTGGCGTCTCTGTGGTTAATTTTTTACCACAGCATCGCAGAGGGCGTTCTCATGTTTTCCCAATATCTTTCGGCTTCCAATTAAACAAATCACCCATGCGCCTCCTCTCCGTTTGGCTTGCCTTGCTTAGCGTTTTGATTACACAAGCACAGCCTACTTTTCCTTACAACGGAATCCTACCAAAGGATGTCACTTCAGTTGCATTTACCCACGCAACAATTTTCACCGACTACCAAACCCGACTAGAAGATGCAACCTTGCTGATTGAAAAGGGAAAGGTTAAGGCCGTAGGTAATTCTATCGCCATTCCTTCCAACGCAGTAGTTGTCGATTGCAAGGGGAAATACATCTACCCTTCATTCATCGATTTGCATTCCGACTATGGCTTAGCAGATGCAGCTCCTGCAAAGGGCAATGAAGGCGGGCCACGTATGCGCGGTGGAAGCGGAAATGAATCACCGAAGGGTGCCTTCGGATGGAACGATGCCATTAATGCCGACTACAGTGCTGCATTGAATTTTACGTGCAAGGAAGATGTTGCGAAGGAAATGCGAGGTGTTGGCTTCGGAGCTGTTCTTACGCATAAAATGGACGGTATTGTGCGTGGTTCCGGGGCAGTTGTTACGCTGGGCAGTCAACCGAATCAATGCTTATTGAACCCAATGGCCTCTGCGCATTACTCGTTCAATAAGGGCACAAGCACAACCGGTTATCCTTCCTCGTTGATGGGCTCCATTGCGTTGTTGCGTCAGTCCTATTATGACGCACAGTGGTATGCCAACGGGGGAAGTTCGGAAGAGCGGAACCTCTCGCTCGATGCAATGAATACGCTTGCACTCCGACCATCGTTTTTCGATGCCGGTGATAAGTGGAATTTGCTTCGTGCCGACAAGGTGGGCGATGAATTCGGAGTTCAATACATCATCAAAACCAATGGAACCGAATACCAGCGTCTGAATGATGTTGCGGCATCGAAGGCTTCGTTAATCGTGCCATTGACTTTTCCTGATGCCTACGATGTGAGCGATCCATATGTGTCGCGCTTGATTAGTCTCGATGAAATGAAGCACTGGGAAATGGCACCTTCCAACTGTGCAATGCTTTCTGCCAACAAAATTCCGTTCGCAATTACCGCATATGGCCTTGGTGAACGTGCTCAGTTTTGGAAGAACCTGCGTAAGGCAGTGAAGCGAGGGCTTTCAGAGCAAGAAGCATTGAAGTCGCTCACCTATACTCCAGCGTTTTGGATAGGTGCCAATAATGAGTTGGGGACTTTGAAAGAGGGCGCATGGGCCAACTTTTTTATTGCATCCGACAACATCTTCAGCGAGTCGGCAATACTTCATGAAAACTGGGTACAAGGCGAGCAGTTTGTAATTGAAGCTGCGAAGTCAATTGATCTCGTTGGCAACTATGAATTCAAACTGCCCAAGCACACGTATGAGTTAAAAGTGAAAGAGGTTGAAGGAAAAACGAAGGGCTCCATTCAACACGTGAAGGCAGGTAAGAACGATGACGGCACGGCAAAAATGGATACGCTCAATTACAATGTTTCCATTTCAATGGTGAATGAATTGCTTACTATTAGTTTCGACGCATCCGATGAATTCTATTCGGGAATGATTCGTTTGGCGGGCGACATAGCTAATGATCGCACAAGCTGGAACGGTCGTGGACAAGACGCTGCAGGGAATTGGATGGAGTGGAGTTCTGTTATGAAGGCGAAGGAGGCTAAGAAGGAAGCAGACGATAAAAAGGAGAATGGAGAAAAGAGAAAGGAGAATGATGGAAAGGAAGTGATTGGAGATGTTATCTACCCTTTCACCGCATATGGCTCGAAGGAAAGATCCAAAGCTGAGACAGTTTGGATTAAAAACGCCACACTATGGACTTGCGAAGCCGAAGGAAAAATTGAAAACGGTCAGCTACTAATACATCAAGGAAAAATTGTTGCAATCGGGAAAACGGTGGATGCATCAAAATATCCGGGGGCGCGTGTAATCGATGCGCAAGGCAAACATGTAACGCCCGGCATCATCGACGAACACAGTCACATTGCACTAGCCAGTGTGAACGAAGGCGAACAAGCCTGCAGCGCTGAAGTGGAAGAAGCGCGCGTGGTGTGGCCTGAAGACATCGACATCTATCGTCAACTCTCCGGCGGTGTTACATGCGCCCAACTATTGCATGGAAGCGCCAACCCAATCGGCGGACAAAGCGCTTTGGTGAAGCTGCATTGGGGGGGTAATGCCGACGATATGCTCATTGACAATGCTCCTGGCTTTATCAAGTTTGCACTAGGTGAAAACGTGAAGCAATCGAACTGGTACAACGATGGTACACGTTTCCCGCAAACACGTATGGGTGTGGAGCAGCTGTATTACGATTATTTCATACGCGCTCGTGAATATGGTATTAACAATATAGTGGCGTTACAAGAAATCGGGAATAATAGAAGTACGAGACAGAATAGTTCATTGCCTAAAGTGAATTCTCCAAGGGTTGATTTGGAAATGAAAACGCTGTGGGAAATTCTGAATAAGAACCGCTTTGTTACCTGTCACAGCTATGTTCAAAGCGAGATCAACATGCTCATGCACGTGGCAGATAGTATGAATTTTACACTCAACACATTCACCCACATTTTGGAAGGCTATAAGGTGGCCGACAAAATGAAGGCACATGGTGCCGGTGCCAGTTCGTTTAGTGACTGGTGGGCATACAAATACGAGGTGAAGGACGCTATTCCGCACAACGGAGCACTGTTGCACGAGCAAGGAATAACCGTGGCGTTCAACAGCGACGA
>JBIKSC010000067.1:0-11062 GCA_044348775.1 Flavobacteriales bacterium
TGCAAAATGCGCGCAATTGCTTTCGTGATTTTTTTCGCTCGGTCGTCGAAACTTCCCGCACATCCTACCCAAAACAATACCTCCGGTGCTTCACCGGCGGCAAGGCATTCAGCCATGGTTCTTACTTTCAATTCGGTCATCGTCAACTTTTTTTACTTTGAACGCACATGCGCATCGTTATTTTTTTCGGCCGTCGCTCTCCCCTCGGAAAATCACCTATAACCTTACCCCTTATCCCTTATCCCTAAAAACCTGTATCGTCATTTCCTTCTCTACCAAATCCGTAAATCGTCCCTCGTATCGAGTGGCACGTACCATATGGTTGTCAATCCAATGATAATTTCCACCGCGCGGTTTTCCGAATATGATTCCGTGGTATCGAAATCCATGCTTCTTCAACCATCTTTCCGTTACGTCACGATGCGCTTCGGTGCGCGACGTGAAAAAATAAATCACATGCCCTTCGTCGAACCATGCATTGCAGGTGGCTAATGCGTCGGGAAAAACCAACGCTTCTTCCATGCGTTCCGGCTCTTCGTTGGGTATGTCTTCACCTATTGTCCCATCAATGTCGATGAGAAAGTTCTTCATGCCTTCGGGCAACACGGGTGAAATGCGCTTGCCGTCTTCGCTTACCTCTAATAATGTTGTCATGTCTGATAAGAATTGAAATGGTTGTTTGAAAAACCCTGAGACTGCTCATCGATAATCGCTGTGTGAAAATCGATGCACATGGATGAAGACTCATTGATTCCCCAAGTTGCATTTCAGAATTTCTAATCAGTTATTTGTCCAGTTGGCGCGGTCCGCAGCGCTCATTGCCCACGGCGCACCATTGTTTTCTATGTTGTTAAACATCACCGTAATACTCTCCGGTGATTTACTTTCTTCCATGATTAAATAGCGTCGTAAGTCGACGATAATTTCTAATGGATTAATGTTAACAGGACATGCTTGAGTGCACGCATTGCAAGTAGTACAAGCCCACAACTCCTCTTCACTGATGTAATCGCGAAGAAGTGTTTTACCGTCATCGGCCCAAACTCCATTATTCGCGTCAATGCAGCGACCAACTTCTTCCAGTCTGTCACGCGTGTCCATCATGATTTTACGAGGTGAAAGAAGTTTACCTGTCTGGTTAGCCGGACACTCCGATGTGCATCGACCGCATTCGGTGCAGCTATATGCGTTCATCAAATTCACCCACGACAAATCAAACACGTCTTTTGCTCCGAATCGGGTAGGAGTGCCGTCGGTTGCTGGTGGTGGAAGGCTCGGATCGAGCATCAACTTCACTTCGTTTGTCACCGATTGTAAGTTGCCCAATTCGCCCGCAGGTTGAAGCTTCGAATAGTATGTGTTGGGGAACGCAAGAATGATATGCAGGTGCTTCGAATAAGTCACGTAAACAATAAAAGCAAGAATGCCAATAATGTGAAACCACCAGCAACCACGCTCAATCAATATGAGCCCATCACTTGAAGAATTCTCCAGTATGGGAATAAGCATTTGAGAAACGGGAAAGCTGCCTGCTTCCGCATAATGTTCAGCACCGCGCGATTGGAGAATGGCATCGCAAGCATTCATAGTCAGAAACGCTGACATTAATAAAACTTCAGCAATCAGAATTAAGTTGGCATCGGTGCGTGGCCATGATGTCATTTCACGCATCCAAAATCGCTTGATGCGAAGCACATTTCTTCGCGCGAGAAATACGACACATGCTAAAAGCACAAGTAGAGCCAGTATTTCAAAGCTGCCAATAAGAAAGTCGTAAAATCCGCCAAGGAAAGAAAACAGGCGATGATGACCGGTAATTCCGTCCAATACAATTTCCAGCAATTCTATATTGATGATGACGAAACCGGCGTAAATAATCAAGTGCATTATTGCCGCCATCGGACGGGTAAACATTTTTCCTTGACCTAAGGCAACGCGGGCCATGGTGGCCCAACGCTCGCTGCTTGTTCCGGATGGCTCAGAAGTTCGCCCAAGCAAAATATTTCTTTTCACGAATGCAAAGCGCTTGAAGGCGAAATAAGAGGCCGTGGCCAGCAGAAGGATGAAGAGAATTTGAGAAATCATAATTTTTCTTTTCGAGTTCGGATGAGCTGAGCAAAAACAGTTATGCGTGCACAAAGGTTTCGTTACCTGCAAAAAGAGGGCGCTCCATCATGAACTCCGTAACCTTTTTACTCACACTCTCGAGCACGCCGGACTGCGATGCGTTCATGAGTGATTCATCTATGAGCGAAGCAACGGTTTCCATATCCGATTCAACTAATCCGCGTGTAGTTATGGCCGGTGTGCCAATTCGAATACCACTTGTAACCATCGGCGATTTATCATCGAATGGCACCATGTTTTTGTTCACGGTGATATGCGCCTGAATGAGAGCAGCGTCAGCTTCTTTTCCTGAAAGTCCTTTATTCCGAAGGTCTATCAAGAAACAATGATTGTCGGTACCACCACTTACAATTTGGTAGCCTCTGTTTTGTAATGCACCGCATAATGCGTTTGCATTGCGAATTACCAGCTCGCCGTATGTTTTGAAATCAGGTGATAGTGCTTCGCCGAATGCAACTGCTTTTGCAGCAATGACATGTTCCAAGGGACCGCCCTGCATACCCGGGAAAACACCACTGTCGAGCAATGAACTCATCATGCGCAATTCACCTTTGGGTGTTTTAATGCCCATCGGATTTTCAAAATCATTTCCCATCATGATTACCCCACCACGCGGGCCTCGCAGGGTTTTGTGTGTGGTAGTCGTCACAATATGACAATGCTGCATCGGATTGTTGAGTAAGCCTGTTGCGATGAGTCCAGCCGGGTGCGAAATATCTGCAAGTAGAAGGGCTCCTACTTCGTCTGCAATTGATCGAAAGCGAGCATAATCCCAATCGCGGCTATAAGCCGATGCTCCGCAAATAAGCATCCGGGGTTTTTCACGTCTCGCAATCTCGGCTACGGTATCCATGTTGATGCGCCCGGTTTCTTTCTCAACACCATAGAAAGTAGCGCGATACAATTTACCGGAATAGTTCACCGGCGAACCATGTGTAAGGTGCCCCCCTTGCGATAGGTCCAAGCCGAGTATGGTGTCGCCGGGCTTCAGACAGGCGAGCATCACTGCGCTGTTGGCATTCGCTCCTGAGTGTGGCTGCACATTCGCCCAACATGCACCGAATAGTTCCTTCAAACGATTGATGGCTAATTGCTCCACCTCATCTACTATCTCACAGCCACCATAGTAGCGTTTGGAAGGCAATCCTTCCGCATATTTATTGGTGAGCACACTTCCCATGGCTTGCATGACTTCATTACTCACAAAATTCTCGGAAGCAATGAGCTCAATGCCATGGCGCTGGCGTTCATATTCACGTTGGATGAGGCTGAAAACAGTGGTGTCGCGCATGTCGGTAATTTGATGTTGCGAATGTAAGGCTCAGCCATTCAACACAAAAAAGACTAATTCAAGAGTTTCCAACGTCGCCAACGTATTTTTGACCGTTCCATTTTGCACTGTTATGAAGATCTTTTTACATCGAATAATTGTGGCCGTTGTGTTGACGTGCTTGAGCCTGATTGCTTGGTCTCAAAGTCCTGTTGCGGTGAAGGTCAATGGCCTTCAAGCTCCAACAGTGACAATGATCGTTGAGTATTTTTCGGAAGACAGTTGGAAGAATCTTCAAACCATCAAGGATCCTCAAAATGGCACTTATGTGGGGAAGGTGAGTTTTCCCCACGACGGTCAGTATCGATTCCGATTCTCGAGCGATCCAAAAAGATGGTGTGAGTTTTTGATTGTGCGTAATGACATTCCTTCGAATGGAATTGAAATCACACTCGAATACACACAGCTCAAAGGACATCCCGTGAAGCTATACGATTCGGCTGAGCAGAACGCTTACATGGAGCTCATCCCGAAGTTCAATGAGGTAAGCTTGAATAAGGATTCGCTGGATCGTTTCGAATTGGAGTATCAACTGAGGGAACAGAATTTTGCAAAAGCATGTGCTGAAATTGCTACAAAGTATCCAAACACGTTCACAGCGAATCTACTGGCCAAGGCTGCCCCGGTGGTAATCTATGCAGGCAAAACCGAATTCGCTCATAATGCCGACTCCTTGACACGATACACCGCAATGCACGTTATGGATGTAATGCCTATCCAACATCCCGATTTGCTCCATCACATCGCTTTCGTTCGACGAATCAATTTGGCCTATCAATATTTTGAAAAGACGAAGCAGCCTGAGCCATACATCGATGCGCTCATGAAGAAGGCCTTGGTGAGTGAGAGTATGACCACGTACATGTTCAAGTTTTTGCTGGATAAAATGATATCATTTCGCAACGAACCGGGATTGAGTTATTTGATAACGTGGTACGCCGATGATTGCACTGAAGAGGGACATATGGAGGAGAATACGAAGAACCTTTTAACGGCTCTGGACAACTGCAAACCGGGCAAAACCATTGAGTTTTTAACCCTGCCTGATGCCAATGGTAAATTGATTTCGAGCAAGAAGGTTTTTCAAGAAAATAAGATTACGATTTTGCTTTTTTGGCGAGCCAACTGTTCGCATTGCAAGGAGTTCGAACCAAAGCTCGAAGAACTCTATGCGCAATACCACAGCAAAGGCTTGGGAGTATATGCCATAGGCACAGATAAGACGCAAGAGGAATGGTTGGCTCAGGATAGAATAAATGATTCGCCCTGGTCGAGTGTGTTTCTTGCATACGATCAGCGAAAGGATTTCAATAAACGCTTCCCGGTTCCGAGCACTCCAACACTCATTGCTGTGGATAAAAATGGAGTCGTCATGAAACGACTTATTACACGCAGCAAGATAGAGTCGGAGATTAAGGAGCTTCTCGGGTTATGAATCGATTAGCTGAAGAGACAAGCCCCTATTTACTGCAGCATAAAGACAACCCCGTGCATTGGTATGCGTGGTGCGATGAGGCTTGGGAGGTAGCTCGCAAAGAGAATAAATTGGTGCTGGTATCCATTGGCTATAGTGCCTGCCACTGGTGCCATGTCATGGAACATGAGGTCTTCGAAGACTTTGAATGTGCTGAATTCATGAACATGCATTTTGTGTGTATCAAAGTCGATCGCGAAGAGCGCCCGGATGTTGATAGTTGGTTTATGGATGCTGTGCATCTTATGGGCAGTCAGGGAGGTTGGCCTCTCAATGTTTTCACACTGCCCGATGGTAAACCCGTGTATGGGGGTACTTATTTCCCAAAGCTTCGTTGGATGGAATTACTTGAAAACCTCCGTAGCGTTATGTTGCAAGATTCTAGCCGAGCTATGGAGTATGCCGGTCAGCTGCACGAAGCATTGACTCGGTTGAATTCAAGTAATCACGTAACAACTGAATTACCCGGCTTGTCTGAGGTGCATGGATGGATAGAGAACTGGTCTAAATACTGGGACATGGAACGCGGTGGAAACCGAAAAGCGCCAAAGTTTCCAATGCCTAATAATTGGGAATTACTGCTGCATTATGCCGAGTATTTTAAGAGCGAGGGAGCCTTGAAGCAGCTGAAATGTACGCTCGATCAAATGGCCAGGGGTGGCATATATGACCAACTTGGAGGAGGCTTTGCGCGTTACAGTGTTGATGCTGACTGGAAAGTGCCTCATTTCGAAAAAATGCTCTACGACAATGCACAACTGGTGAGTGTATACGCGCAGGCTTTTCGAGCGAGTGGTGAGACATTGTACGAATCTATTGTTGTGGATACTCTGTCATTCATCAACCGAGAATGGAAGTCGCCCGAAGGCTTGTATTACGCCGCACTCGATGCCGATAGCGATGGGGCAGAAGGGACGTATTACGTATGGACGGAATCAGAGTTCGATGAGCTGCTCAGTGATGACAGTGAGTTTTTCAAAAAGTATTTTGGTGTAGGAAGCCACGGATATTGGGAGCATGATGTTAGTGTATTGTGCATGCGAGCCGGCGAAGAGGAGTGGTGTCGTAACGAACAGTTGGATGCTGTCGAATGGAGAAGAAGACTGCAATCCGGCAAGGCGAAATTGCTCGAGCACCGAAATAGGCGAACAAAGCCCGGGCTTGACGATAAGTGCATCGCATCATGGAATGCGATGCTCGCAAGAGCATTCGTCGAGGCTTCGAAAATCCACGGCTACCAAGGATATTTGAACGATGCCGAGAATTTGCTCAACGCAATCGATGCACAGCTAATTCAAACTAACGGTTTGCTCGCTCACGCTCGCACGAAAGGAAAGGTGGCTGAGATATGTTTATTGGAGGATCAAGTCTTTTTTATGGATGCCTTGTTGTCTTGCTATGAAATTTCCGGGAAGGAAAAATGGCTCACCTTGGCCATGAAAATCATGCAAGGTGTTGAAGAGCATTTTGCATCAACAGATTCAGACTTGTTTTTAAACCGACCGCATTATGTCGAAGACGTGATTGGAGCCAAGCGCGAGTTCAATGATAATGTTATTCCATCGGCCAACGGCGTTGCTTGTCGATGTCTTATCAAACTGGGGCGTTATCTAGGAAGAACAAAGTGGCTTGATCGAGCCGAGCTTATGTTGAAGGAAGTATCCGCTACTATGGATTTCGCGCCGGGTTTCAGTAATTGGATTCTTGCTTTGATGGAGTTTAACACAGTGCCCATTGAAGTCGTTTTCACAGGCCCGCAGGCGCTTGTGAACTCTACAAAGTTTCATGAGAAATTCAATCCGTTTGTCCTGTCTGCAGCATCAACAGTGAGTAGTGAATTGCCGTTGTTTAATTTGCGTGGAGGCGACGATTCTCCTATCTATGTTTGCCGCAATCAATCATGTGAAATGCCCGTTTATCGCATAGAAGATGTTATTATTTGAATGAAAAAATTGAATCCCACATATGGCTTTTTCACTGTTGTGCTTGCATTGATTTTAAGTATCGGCGAAACAGCAACCGCACAGCTAATTGACAACCGCATAGGCAATGCATTCAATGAGGAGATGTTTTTCAGTCAGCAGTTTCTGTGGATGAACAAGATCAAATCTATTACCGGAGTAGTGAGCGTGAAGCGTCCGGGTAAGCCTATCGAACAGCGACCTGATATTAGCGTTTATCGCTTCAACGAAGTGGGATTAATGACACGCATGGACAAAGTGACTTCCGTGAAAAATCTCATTGACAGCTTAACCATAAAGTTCAGGCGGAATGATTTGGGTTCGATTGAGTTTCGCGAAGAAACAGGCACGCGTGGCTATTACAGTACGGGTTTTGTTTATGATGAACAGGGTCGATTGATAAGGATGGAATACGGAACCGCGGAAAATGTTGCCACTCAAAAAAACAAATTGGAACCGGGAAGAACAGTCACCATTAACGCCGAATCTGTCATATGGAATGAGCAGGAGAATGGAGTGGTGAGGAAAAGTGTCTACAACAACTATGGCTTGCACTATTCGAACTGGACTATTCGTAAAAACCCCAAGGGCTTTGTAGAGTCTGAAGTTGAAGAACTCATTATGAGTGGCCGCACAAAAACCAAGACATACTTCTATAATGAGCATGGTTGGATTTCGAAAATTGAATCGTCTGATAATATGTCAGCCGGTAAGAAAGCTCAAACTTTTATCTATGACAACATGGGTAACGTGCAAAAAGTGGAGTTCTTTGATGGAAGGAGTTTGACCAGGGAAATAGAAGTACTCTACTCTCCTACATTGTTGGTGGAGGCTTTTCTTGATCACAACCTAACAACAGGAGATATTCTGATTACTAAGTTTAGCTTCGAGTACTACTAATGAAATCCGTTCGAATCATAAAACTTGTCATTACAGCGTTGCTCATTCAAGTTGCGTTTACTTGCGTAGCACAACCAAAAACAGACGCGCAAAAAGTTACTCCGCAAACTGCTCGTAAAAAGGAGGCTGAATCCCTGGAGAAAAAACAGAATGAGTATCAATCTCGAAAGGATCATCACCTGGAATCGCAAGACAAGGCCACTCGAAAGCGCATGAAAAAAAACCTGCGCAAAGCCCGTCGTCAGTCATGGGGAAAAAATGTTCCCTGGTATAAGCGATGGTTTCGTCGCCAATAGTCTTCTCGTAACAATTACGCAATATTCACGAAATCAATGACTTGTGATGTCGTTGAAAAAAAGTTTGCACGTTTTAGGAAATCCGTTGTTCTTTGCGAACCTTTAGGGTATGCCACGACTCCATTGTACTACGATCGAAAGTCGTTATTGTTACCTAAATTTTGACTTGTTTAACACACTTTAAATCGTCTGCTATGCAGAGAAAGTTTTACGCGTTAATCGCATTTTTCTTCCTGACCACTGCCGCTTGGGCACAAACTAACTCCGGCTCCCTGAAGGGAAAGGTCAGCGACAAAGACACGAAGGAAACACTTCCTTTTGTGACTGTAATCGTCTACCTGAATGGTAACACGGTCAATGGCGGTACTACCGACATAGACGGTGAATACTCGGTAAAACCACTCGAACCCGGAACGTACGATGTGTCGTTTCAGTTTGTGGGGTACCAGCCGCAAACCATCAAAGGTGTTGTCGTGAAGGGTGGTAAGATTACCCCGCTCGACGCCGAGATGATGCAAGGAGCGGAATTGGGAACTGTGGAAGTTTTCGATTATAAAGTTCCTTTGATCGACAAGGATGGCGGTTCTTCAGGTGGTACCATTACCCGTGAGGACTTGAAAAATATGCCAAGCCGATCGGTAACAGGCCTTGCCCAAACCGTAGCCGGAGCAACAGATACAGGAAACGGTATCTCTATTCGTGGTGCTCGTGAAGGGTCAACTTGGATTTACATCGATGGTATCAAAGTGCGCGGTTCATCTGCTCTTCCCAAGTCTGCTGTTGAAGAAATCTCTGTAATCACAGGGGGTATTCCGGCAAACATCGGGGATGCTACAGGTGGTGTTATCAATGTAAGTTTGCGAAACGCGTCTGCGAAGTATACAGGGGGCGTAGAAGCAATCACTTCCGGCTTTCAAGTAGGCGACAAGGTGATTGGTCTAGATCACTATGGCTATAATCTCTTTGAAGGTTCTTTATCAGGTCCTCTGTTGTTTTCCAAAGACGAAAAGGGTGAAAAGGGTCGTCCCCTTCTTGGCTTCTTCGTTTCCGGTAACTACACCGATATCGTTGACGGAGATCCGCAGTTCGGTGGCGTGATGCGAATGAAAGAAGACGTTCGTACTGAATTATTGAACAATCCTCTTCGCCCTAACCTAAGCGAATCTGGTGAAGCAACGGGTGTGCTTTACAATGCGGACTTCCTTACAGCGGATGATTTCGAAATCACCAAAACGCGCATGAATGCGAGAAATCGCTCTGCTAACTTGGTTGCGAAGGTTGATGTAAACACTTCTGAAAATGTTACGCTAACGTTTGGTGGAACCGCTGCTTTCAACCGCGGTCGCGACGCAACTCGCGCCAACCAACTTATGAACTGGGACAACAACCAGCTCAATACCAACTTTGACTGGCGTGCATATGCCAAGTTCAGCCAGCGCTTTAAGAATGCAGAGGGCGAAGAGGCAAGTGCTTCCAACCTGAAGAACATCTTCTATAGCGTAATGGTCGACTACTCGCGCAACTATGCCAACAGTCAGGATGAAACACACGGAGACAACCTATTCAATTATGGTCACGTGGGTTACTTTGATATTTACCGCGGTAATACCTACGAACAGCAACCGGGTTCTTATTTCAAGCAAACTGGTTTCCAGGATATTCACACAATCTTTACTCCATCTGAGTTTAACTCGGACTTAGCCGCAATCACAAACCAATACTACGAAGGTGCGCAGCAGACTATTTTCTACCAAGCTGCTTTGGCGGAGATAACAGATGCAAACGGCAATCTGATTACGGATCGTAACGATATCTTCTTGGACAATCCGGGCACTATTGGTTTCCTCGCCTTGAACCCTGCTGCGAATCTCAATAACCTTACTGCAGCCAATGGTTTGCGCAACGGTGATGCACCTCCGGGAACTTACAACTTGTGGAGTTACTTGGGTGCTCAAAGCAACAACTACGCGGTATTCTCGAATAATCAGTTCCGTGTTACAGGTATAGGATCTGCTGATATTGGAGATCATGCTATTCAACTCGGTTTCGAGTTCGAACAGCGAAAGGATGCAGGCTTTAGCGTTGCCCCTGTAGATCTTTGGAATCTCGCTCGCTTGAATGCAAATTCACACATCGAAAAGGTAGACAACCAAGGCATAGGATACGATTCTACCACCATTTACCGCGATGGTAATTATTACGTTTATTACAATACGGCTGTCGGGGTGACAAACCAATCTGAGTTCGATTACAACCTCCGCGAAGCGCTTGGTTTGGACCCACGCGGTGGTGACTACCTCAACGTGGATAATCTAAGCCCTGAGTTCCTGAGCATTGATATGTTCAATTCCGATGAATTGTTGAATAGCGGTAATCAAGTGGTTTCTTACTTCGGTTATGATTCACATGGAAATAAACTCACGGGTAAGAAGCCAACGATTGATGAGTTCTTTGCTTCAACTTACGAGGTGGGTAATATCACTTATTTCAGTCGTCCAATCGGCGCATTTGAGCCGATCTATACTTCCGGTTATTTGATGGACAAGTTTGCCTTCGATGATTTGATCTTCAACGTGGGTGTGCGTGTTGACCGTTACGATGCCAACCAACCTGTATTAAAAGATCAGTTTGTAGTAGGAGAGGCATATACTGCAGCGGAAGTATCTGACTTCGGTGATCATCCGGCGAACATTGGTGAAGACTTTGTAGTGTATGTTGATGATTTGAGTAACCCAACGACTATCATGGGTTACCGCGATGGTAACAACTGGTACAAGGCTGACGGACAGTTGGTTTCCGACCCAGCCGTTATCGGTGGCTCAAGTAACCCCAAACCTTTCCTGAAGAATGATAAAGATGCGCCGCTTACATCAAGTGCATTCAAAGACTATACACCGGCAGTCAACATTATGCCGCGTATCGCGTTCTCATTCCCTATTAGTGATGAGGCCACATTCTTCGCTCACTATGACGT
>JBIKSC010000317.1:0-2977 GCA_044348775.1 Flavobacteriales bacterium
ACGCGAACGCCGACATGGAACAGGATAAGAACCGCATGTACGAATGGGGAGTTACAACACTCGTGAATGACCGTGCTCGTGTTTACAAGGGCGGTAACTGGAGGGATCGTGCTTACTACACAATCCCGGGCACACGTCGCTACCTTGATGAGCGTCGTTCTATGTCGACCCTCGGATTCCGTTGTGCAATGGATCGCTTGGGAAGCCCTACTGGAATTGCTTCCGGCGAATAAGTAGAAGGTTGTTCAAATTTCGATATTGAAACCCCGGTCACCTCGACCGGGGTTTTTACTTTTAGCACATGATTCAACGCATTTTTGAGCAGTTCTTAAACGTGCGCAGTGTCACCACCGACACGCGCAAAATCAATCCCGGCGATATCTTCTTTGCTTTGAAAGGAGATAACTTCAACGGCAATACGTTTGCTGCAAAGGCACTCGAAATGGGAGCTTCGATGGTGGTGATTGATGAGGCTCAGGTGCCGCATGACGAGCGCATGGTGCTTGTAGACGACGTCTTGACCGCGCTTCAGCAAGTAGCAAAGATGTATCGCGAGAGTTTGCGTATCCCTTTTCTTGCCATCACCGGTAGCAACGGTAAAACGACCACCAAGGAACTCATTCGCGATGTGCTGGCACAACGCTACCGGGTGAGCGCTACCATTGGGAATCTGAATAACCACATCGGTGTGCCGCTAACGCTGTTGGCCATTCCTGCCAATTGCGAGTTGGCGATTGTAGAAATGGGCGCCAACCATCAGGGCGAAATACGCAGCTATTGCGAATATGCCTTGCCGACGCATGCGCTTATTACCAACATGGGCAAGGCCCATCTGGAGGGCTTCGGTGGAGAGGAAGGTGTAGTAAAGGGCAAGCGAGAGTTGTATGATTTCACACACGCAGCAGGCGGAGTGATTTTCGTGAATACCGATTTGGAAAAGTTGAAGCGATCTTCGGAAGGTATGAGCATCACGGCCTATTCAAGCAATGCCTTGGAGTGCGTGTCGGAAAGTCCGGCGCTTGTATATGCTCACGTGCACGAAGGAGTGAGAACGGTTTATTCAACGCAATTGGCAGGAGCCTACAATCTCTACAACATCGCATCGGCTATTGCGGTGGGTGAGCACTTTGGCGTAAGCAATGAAAAAATTCACGCAGCAATTTGCGCATATACACCCGAAAACAATCGCTCACAGATTAAACGAACGGAGCGAAATACGCTCATCATGGATGCATACAACGCCAACCCCACGAGCTTGGAGTTTGCGTTAGAAGCGTTAAGCAAGCAATCAGCCGCACAGAAGTTTTTTGTGATTGGTGACATGCTGGAGCTTGGAGAAATGGGACCGGCTGAACACAGGCACATCATTGAAGTAGCGCAGCGATTGGGGTTGAAAGGAATTCTGGTTGGACCCATTTTCAAGTCAGTTTGGAAGGAGGGCGACTATGATGTGTTTGAGAACAACTTGGCCGCAAAGGCTTTTCTCGAAGCACAGTCGATGAGCAATCATGTGATATTGATAAAGGGATCGCGTGGAATTAAACTGGAAGAGGTAGTAAGCGCGCTGTGACGCGGTAATTTTGCAAATGACTATGAGCAAGAAGAATTTTATAGAAGAATTGAAATGGCGCGGCATGTTGCACGATGTGATGCCCGGCACGGAAGACGAATTGCAGAAGGGTATGGTGCGCGGCTACATTGGCTTCGATCCTACCGCTGATTCGCTCGGTGTAGGCAATCTCGTGCAGATAATGACGCTGCTGCATTTTCAGCAATGCGGCCACAAGCCGATGGCGCTCATAGGCGGCGCTACGGGCATGGTTGGTGATCCCAGTGGTAAGAGTGCAGAGCGCAATTTGCTCGATGAAGAAACACTTCGTCATAATCAGGCATGTCAGCAGAAGCAGATTGAGAAGTTTCTCGATTTCGACTGCGGTGCGAATTCGGCAGAGATGGTGAACAACTACGACTGGTTTAAGTCGTTTGGATTTTTGGAATTCATCCGCGATGTGGGTAAGCACATCAGCGTGAACTATATGATGGCGAAGGATTCGGTGAAGAACCGATTGGAGACGGGCATGTCGTTTACGGAGTTCAGTTACCAGTTGGTGCAGGGGTATGACTTCTATTTTTTGTGGAAGAATAAAGGCGTGATGTTGCAGATGGGCGGCAGTGACCAATGGGGCAACATTGTGACCGGCACCGAATTGATACGCCGCAAGGATGGCGGGCAAGCGTTTGCGCTTACTACACCGCTCATCAAGAAAGCCGACGGAACCAAGTTTGGAAAAACAGAAGGCGGTAATATTTGGTTGGATCCCAAGCGCACTTCGCCCTATAAGTTTTATCAGTTTTGGTTGAATGCGAGTGATGCCGATGTGGCTAATTACATCCGCATTTTCACCTTGAAGACCCGCGAAGAAATTGAAGCGCTCGAGGCTGAGCAAACGCAAGATCCCGGCAAGCGCCCGATGCAAAAAGCGTTGGCAAAGGACATCACTTGTCGCGTGCATTCACTGGCCGATTATGAAGCAGCGGTAGCAGCATCAGAGATATTGTTTGGCAAGAGCACCGATGAAGATTTGCGCAAGCTCAGCGGAGAAACGCTGATGGAGATATTCGAAGGCGTTCCGCAAGGCAATGTCGGTGCCGATGAACTCTCGGCAGGACTTTCTATTGTTGACGCTATGGTGAAGAGCGGCTTCATGAAGTCGAACAGCGAAGCGCGCAGGGCCTTGCAGGAAGGCAGCATCAGCGTGAATAAAGTAAAAGCCGACGCCGAGCGCGTTCTTACCCAGGGCGATGTATTGGCCGGTGGAGTGGTGTTGTTGCAGAGGGGGAAGAAGAATTACTTCCTTCTGCGCGTTTTTTAACCACAAGGAATTTTTTAACCGCAGAGCACAGAGGAGACAGAGTACATGGGTTTGAGCTCTATAAAATCGTTGTAATTTTCTTCGTGATCTCCGTGAACTATGAG
>JBIKSC010000318.1:0-2972 GCA_044348775.1 Flavobacteriales bacterium
GAAGTCGGCAATGTTGCCTATCAATAACCTAGGCGTAGTGCTTGTCTCAGCCTTGGCGGCAGTTTTGATTTTCAAAGAAAAACTTACGCGCTACAACTGGCTGGGCGTGGCGCTCAGCTTGGTTGCATTGGCGCTGCTCCTCTGATTATTTATTGTTGAGTTCCGCTTCTCTTTTAGCGCGTTGCATAGGGTTTTCCCGCGAGCGTCCTTGGTTTTCCTTGAATAGCTCAAAGCGAGTTGGCATTGTACGCTGAGGCCAAGCGTTGTTGGAGATGTCAACGTCGGCTGTTTCGAGTTGCGGGTCGAGAAGAATTGATTTCACTTCGCGTTCGCAGGCAAACACTTTCGTTACTTCCTTCTCGCTTCGTTTCCATATTTCGGCAGGGATGTTTATGCGGCGTGTAGTGCCGTCCATGAATTCGAGGTCGAAAATGAGGGGCATAATCAGTCCACCTTTGTTTTCGACAGTAACCTGGTAATACAGCATGTTTTTCGAAAGGAGTTCCTTCTCCTTGTCGGTCAGCTTTTTTACATACTCATCGTATTCAACACGATCGAGCGCAGTTACCTTATAAGGATCGTAGGATGTATAGAAGTCACGCATGTCGGCATCGCTATCCACTTCTGCTTTCATTTTTTCAGCGGCATCGCGTTGCAAGGAAATGTCAGGAGCGGCCTTCTCTTTTTTCTCACGCTCAAGTGCCTTTTCGATTTCAGGGTTGTGCGTATTGAGACGGAAGATTTTTACGTCTTTCAGATTCATGTCGCAATGGTCGGTTTCATAAAACCATCCTCTCCAGAACCAGTCGAGATCGACAGCGCTTGCGTCTTCCATGGTGCGGAAGAAGTCTTCCGGTGTTGGGTGACGAAATGCCCAACGACGGCAATACTCTTTGAAGGCGTAGTCGAATAGTTCGCGGCCCATAACAGTTTCGCGCAGTATGTTGAGCGCTGTGGCGGGCTTTCCGTAGGCGTTGTTGCCGAACTGGTAAATGCTTTCGCTGTTGGTCATGATGGGGCTCATGGTGCTCTTGTCTCCTCGCATGTAGTCTACAATGTTGCGCGCAGGTCCTCGGCGAGTGGGGTAGTTGCGGTCGTATTCCTTTTCGGCGAGGTACTGCACAAAGGTGTTCAATCCTTCGTCCATCCAGGTCCACTGACGCTCATCGCTGTTGATAATCATCGGGAAGAAGTTGTGACCAACCTCGTGGATGATCACAGAAATCATTCCGTCGCGCGTGCCTTGGTCGTAAGTGCCGTCTTTTTCCGGGCGACCACCATTGAAGCAGATCATCGGGTATTCCATACCCATCCACTTGGTGTGAACGGAGATGGCTACAGGGTAGGGGTAGTCGATGGTATGAGCACTATAACTGCGAAGTGTATGCGCTACAACCCGCGTGCTGAATTGACCCCAAAGCGGGTTGCCTTCCTTCGGGTAGTATGACATGGCAAGCGGAGTCTTGTCACCGATTTTCACGGCTTGTGCATCCCAAATGAATTTCCGTGAGTTGGCAAAGGCGAAGTCGCGCACGTTTTCTGCTTTGAAATGCCACGTCTTGGTTTTGGAAGTCTCCTTATTCTTCTCCTTTTTCTCAGCTTCCTCTTGCGTGGTAATGACGATAGGCTCGTCGCTGGTTTTTGCGGCATTGAATCGCTTCAATTCATCCGCGGTAAGCACTTCTTTTGCATTTTGTAATACACCGGTCGATGCAACGATGTGATCTGCAGGAACGGTAATCTTCACATCGTAGTTACCGAAGTTGAGAGTGAATTCACCCATGCCGAGAAACTGCTTGTGTTGCCACCCTTGATTGTCGCAATACACGACCATGCGCGGGAAGAACTGAGCCATGGTGTAGAGGTAATTGCCATCTTCTTCGAAGTATTCATATCCACTTCGACCACCTAGACGAATACGGTCGTTGATGTTGTACCACCATTTGATTTTGAAGACGAATGTTCCGCCCGGCTTGAGCGTTTGTGGGAGGTCGATACGCATCATCGTTTTGTTGACCGTGTATGACAGCGCTTTGCCGGCTGCATCGTGCACATGGTCCAGTTTGAATCCGCCGTCATACCAAGGGTTCAGGTCAATCAAGTCATTATAACTCGCACTTTCTCCCAATTTCATTTGTTCAATCGCATAACTGTCTGCATCCTTGGCGAACGCATTTTGATCGAGTTGAAGCCATAGGTAGGTAAGAGCGTCGGGCGATTGGTTATAGTACGTGATAGTTTCTTCACCGAAGAGGGTTTGAGTCGCATCATCGATGGTGATGTTCATGACGTAGTCGGCACGCTGCTGCCAGTACGAGTTGCCCGGTGCGCCGCTGGCTGTGCGCTGTTCGTTGGGTGTAGCAAGCTCTGGTCCCAATTGCTTGAATTTGTCTTCCCAGTATTTGGTAGGTTCATTTTGGGCAACTGCCAAAACAGGCAGTAAAAAGGCGAGGCAATAGATGAATTTCATAATCGATTGTGATGTTCAAATGTAGGACTTTTTCGAGCGCACAAGCCCCTTGTGTTGCTGGCATACTCATTACCTTTGTGACACAAACATTTGCGCATGTGCCCATTTACAGAACTCGATGAAGTATTGCTTGAAGAAACGCTGCTTGCCGATGGCAACAAGATTGTTCTTTTCAATGACGATGTGCATTCGTTCGATTTTGTGATAGAGGCATTAATGGATGTGTGCGGGCATGAGCTGCTTCAGGCAGAGCAATGCACGGTAATCGTTCACTACAAAGGCAAATGCGCAGTGAAGAACGGAACATGGGAAGAGTTAGAGCCGATGTGTACGGCATTGCTGGATAGAGGGCTGACGGCGGAGATACAGTGACGAAGGACGAAGGGCGAGACGGACAACCTACGTGCGCCACTCATGCCATAGGCGCAACAAGGCGGTAACGACGCACTGCTGTGCGTCGCGCAGGCGAGACAGACAACCCTCGAGCGCCACACATGCCACC
>JBIKSC010000319.1:0-2967 GCA_044348775.1 Flavobacteriales bacterium
ACAAAATCGAAGCTCCGAATGTGGCAACATGCCCAACAACCGGTCAGCCTCATTTGATGCACCATGCTCATTGGTATGAGGGTAAGCTTTACTACAAGGGTAAAGTGTTGGCGGAAAAGGAAAGCGCAGATAACGCTTAATCCTTCCTTGAAGACTTTCAGAGCCGGCCGCTTACTCGCGGGCCGGCTTTCTTGTTTGTACCCTTTTGGTTCACGTGTTCACCATTGAAGGTTTTGAATTATGTTAGCATGCGGCTCAGACGGATGCGAATAGCTCCGAATAGTGTTCTGTATTTAAAACGAAATGATATGAAGTATGCTTTCTTTCTGCTGATGGGACTCTTCTCCTTCAACGCGATTACGGCGCAAGCCGATATCTCATCCGCTGTGTCGTCAGCATTGAAAAATGGCGATGCAGTTGCAATCGCTGCGCACTTCATGCCTCAGGTAGAGCTTACACTCCCTGGAAAGGACGGCTTACTCGAAAAAGTACAAGCACAACAGTTGCTGGCCGGATTTTTCAAGGAAAACCCTCCGCAGGCATTTAGCATCAAACACCAAGGCACTTCCAAATTGGATGACCAGTTTCGAATTGGTGAACTCACAACTTCAAAAGGAATATATCGCGTTACTTTTTTCATGAAGAAAAACAACAGCGCTCTTCAAATCAAACAACTCAAAATTGAACCGGCTTAATTGCAAGGTCGTTTTAATCTAGGCTCTATGAATGTTCTTTCCTATGTCGGCGCCTTCGACGTCGACGACTTTATACGACGTGCTCTTTCTGAAGATGTGGGTGATGGCGATCATACCACGTTATCGACCATTCCCGCTTCGGCCAAGGGTAAGGCCAGGTTACTGGTGAAACAAGATGGGATTTTAGCAGGAGTTGAAATTGCTCGCAGCGTTTTCGCTCAAGTCGATTCGTCTCTGACGTTTACAAAGTTGCTGGAAGATGGTGCGGTTATCAAGCCGGGCGATGTTGCGTTTTATCTCGAAGGCCCTTCTCGAAGTATTACGATTGGTGAAAGACTCGCGCTGAATTTCATGCAGCGAATGAGTGGCATTGCAACTAAAACACATCGCATTCAATCGCTCATCGCCGACACTAAATGCAAGTTGCTCGACACCCGAAAAACGACACCCGGATTCCGACATTTCGAAAAGGAAGCTGTGCGCATCGGTGGTGGTGTAAACCATAGGTTCGGCTTGTATGATATGATATTGGTGAAGGATAATCACATCGACTTTGCCGGTGGCGTGCCTCAGGCATTGCAACAAGTGAAGAACTACCTCGTCGACACGGGCAAGACGCTGCGTGTTGAAGTTGAAGCGAGAAACATGAAGGAGGTCATGCAAATAGCAGAGTCGGGAATTGCATTTCGCGTGTTGCTCGACAACATGACGCCGGCGCAAATTGCAGAGGCTGTCCAATGGATTGATGGTCGACTAGAAACCGAAGCTTCCGGCGGTATAACGGAGGTCAATATTCGCGAATATGCACTTGCCGGTGTCGACTATGTTTCGATGGGTGCGCTTACTCATCAAATTCAATCGCTCGACCTGAGTTTAAAGGCGGTTTAATACAATCATTCGTTCTACTTTTGCAGCAATGACTGAAGAAAGCCTTACCTGGAAATCGAAGTTGCGCAATATGCCTGTGGTGGCCAAATCGGTGCATTATCTCGACACACTGCGCCTACCCGGTTTTCAAGGATTGTCGCTGTGGTACGTGTCTTCGTTCTTCGCGGAGTCGATAGTGAAAGGGCAATTGGCAACGCGGGCTTCTGCTATTTCGTTTCGCATTTTCTTGGCTTTCTTCCCGGCAATTATCATTTTGCTTACGTTGATTCCGTACATACCTATCGATGATTTCCAGAAGTCCTTGTTTGATTCCGTACGCGGGTTTTTTCCCGGTGATACGTTTAGTCTGTTTGAAGACACACTCGACGACTTAATCAACCAGAAGCATAGCGGACTGCTTTCAATCGGTACAGTGTTGCTTTTGTATTACGCCTCGAACAGTATCAATGCAATTCTTATCGGGTTCAATCAGAGCTATCATTTCGAAGATAAAAGTCACCCGCTGGTGATGCGCATTTCGAGCATCATCTTGATTTTCGTTCTCGGTTTTATCATGTTGCTTGCGGTGGTTGTTCTGGTATTCAGCGGTGTCATTTTCGAGTACTTGCATCAAATCGGAATTATTGGCGACAGAGGATACATACCGATACTGAACGTTGCCAAGTGGGCAGTTTCTATTACGCTTGTTTATGCAATCATTAGCACGCTGTACAATGTCGGCGTGCGCAAACGAATTCGTCGCTGGACATTTTTCAACGTGGGCGCTACACTAGCGACGTTAAGCTTCGTAGTTACGTCGCTCGCTTTTGCTTATTTCGTCAACAACTTCGCTACCTACAACAAACTCTATGGCTCACTCGGTACGTTGATGGTCTTGTTGATTTGGTTGAACATTAACTGTGTTATAGTTCTGATTGGTTTCGATTTGAATGTTAGTATTCGCAAGGCGCGACG
The DNA here is from genome assembly GCA_044348775.1 of Flavobacteriales bacterium. Classification (GTDB taxonomy): domain Bacteria; phylum Bacteroidota; class Bacteroidia; order Flavobacteriales_D; family Sanyastnellaceae; genus JAIBBG01. The sequence goes on from JBIKSC010000319.1 coordinate 2,538, forward strand.
CAGTGTGCCCAAGCCCAAGCCGATTATTAAGAATACGATTAGGGAGTAGGGATAAAGTATAATCGGAGAAGGGGTTAAGGACATGATGTGAGGGAGGCAAGTCCCCTTATCCCTTTTCCGATTATCCTTTATACCTAGAAGTTATCCAAGTCCACCGGCCTCATCACCCCAAACCACTTCAACACTTTCTCGCCAATATTCGGCACGTTCACGTGAATGATATAGGTACCACTGGCAATCGGAATATTCTGATCATTCTTCAAATCCCAATCCAGTGATGTGGATGGATCACCTTTCTTGAACTGGCGAATGCGAGTACCATTCAAATCGTAGATGCTGATGGTACATACTTCCGGAAGATTGGTAATCTTCACACGGTTGTCGAGCTTGTTGATTTCGTAGCTGCTAAACGCGTAATACGGGTTCGGTA
>JBIKSC010000320.1:0-2934 GCA_044348775.1 Flavobacteriales bacterium
GCATTCGAAAGGAGATAGCACAAGTGGAAGCCGGATTGGCTGATAAGGCTGACAACTTGTTGAAGATGGCGCCGCACACTGCTGCAGAGCTTACTGCCGATGAATGGAGTCATCCGTATTCACGCACGCAGGCCGCTTATCCGATGGCTAGTTTGCGCGACATGAAGTTCTGGACCACAGTGGGCCGTGTTGATAATGCATTCGGTGATCGAAATTTGGTTTGCACGTGCCCGCCGATGGAGATGTACGAAGTGTAGGTGATAGCTTATTGGTAATAGATGGTTGCTATGTGTTGGCCAAAAAATTTCCTGTTGAAGAAAAAGCTGTTGGAGTTTTGAAAAAAGGTTGAAATTGCAGGCCGATTAAATCGATTGCATTGACCATGAAAAACCTATTATCACTTGTGCTGCTGTGCATGAGTTCATTGGCTTTCAGCCAAATTACAGAAGTTCGCATTAATGAAGTAGACCAGGATCAACCGGGCACCGATTTCCTCGAATTCGTTGAGCTATATGGTCCTGCCAACACACCGCTCGATGGCCTAGTACTGGTGTTTATCAACGGTGCAGGCGATGTTTCTTATGATGTCTATGATTTGGACGGGTATACCACAGACGAGCTCGGATTCTTTGTTTTGGGATCAGCCGAGGTGCCCAATGTCGACGCTTTACTGAATCCGAATGCGCAAGGCAGTATACAAAATGGCCAAGATGCGATTGCGCTTTATGAAGGCAGCGCGTCGGATTGGCCTGGGGGTTCCCCTGTATCTTTTTCCAATATCGTGGATGCGATGGTGTACACTTCGGGAGATGGACCGGACGATGTATTGAGTGGTACATTAACCCCTGGGCAAACTATTCTGGATATTGCCGGAAACTCACCTTATTCCTTCTCCCGTGTACCGGATGGTGGTTTGGTATCGGATCATACGAGCTACTTCATACAATTGCCCACACCGGGATATACGAATGTGCCGGACTGTTCCGGAGCGCTAGTGGTATTGCAAAGCGGAAATGTTGAGCAGTGCACGGATTCCACGAACATGTTGCTTTCATTGAGCAACACAAGCATGTATGGCGATAACTACATCTATGTGTTAACCGACACAACCAATATTGTTTTGGAGTGGAACAACGTAGGACTGATCGATATGGATCTATACAGTATCGGTGCGTTCAACATTTTTGGTGTTTCGTATAACGGTGTGTTGGACGAGGCGACGCTTGCCGCAGGCCAACCTATCGAGAATGTTCTGGCTTCCGATTGTATTTCAATATCGAGCAATTTCATTCGTGTAACCCGCGAGGAATGTGGTTTCACGGGATGCGATGCGGGTGTCGTGACGCTTGCGAGTGGAGAGGCTTATTTGAGCTTTTGTTCGGTGAATAATCCGGGCGTAATAACTTTTACACATACCGAAGAGGGGTTGGCGGATCAGTATCGTTATTTCCTCACGAATGGCGAGAATCTCATCTACCAAGAGCTAACAGTTGGCTCGTTTGACTTGAGCACACTGGCTGTTGGTGAATGGCACATATACGGCGTTTCTTATTTTGGAAATCTCGTTCCCGGCACGGTGCAGCCTACCGACACCATTTTCAATATTTTGTCGGACGCCGGCTGCGTGGCTATTTCGGAGAACTACATCGACATCCGAAACGTTGATTGTTTTCCGGAAGAGGGATGCACCCGAGTTATCATTTCCGAGTACATTGAGGGCAATGGTGCCAACAAAGCTATTGAACTGTATAATGCAACACCCTTCCCGGTTGACTTAGACGATTACGAATTGTTTTCCTATGCTAACGGAAGCACGACATTGGCCGTTCTTGACGCGCCGATTGGTATGCTGGATCCGGGAGCAACGTATGTGGTTTGCAGTTCTCAGGCTGATTCTGCTTTGTTGGAGTTGGCAGATACTTCGAATGCGTCAATGAACAACTTTAATGGTAACGACGCCATCGTTCTAACTTACAATCTTTCAGCTATAGATATCATTGGTGTGGTAGGTGACACGGTAACTGAATGGACTTTCGGCTTGGCCTCAACCATGAACAACACGTTGCGCCGAAGATTTGAAGTGAATGCGCCAACTACGAACTGGGAACTTTCTGCCGGGCAGTGGCTAAGCGCAAGCAACACTGACTATAGTAATTTGGGTGTACACGAAGCGCAAACCTGCTCACAGCAACCATTCTTGACTTTTAGCCAGACGGCTCTTCAGGTAAATGAGAATGTGGGCCTTATAAATATTGTAGTCAGCGCATTCAATGTTCAGGCAAGCACTCCTGTTCAAGTGCAGTTTGTTCAAGCATCAGCAACAGCAAATGATGATTATGAGGCGTCATTCCCTGTTCAGTTCGTGTTTAATGAAATGGAAACACAGGGTTCATTCCTGGTGGAAATCATCGACGATGAATTGGAGGAGGATTTTGAAACAATCACCCTCAGACTTGTTGATGCGAATAGTGATGCCATTTTCGTGAATGAGTTCATCACCATCAGCATTCAAGACAACGATCAGAGTTTCCCGCCTTACACCATCGGAGAAGCGCGCGCTGAAAACTCACTTGGAGCGTTGGAATTACTCAATGAATATGGCACACTTGGAGGTATCGTACACGGGGCGAATTTCAACCCGAGTGGCTTGGAGTTTACGCTGATTGACGGAACAGGCGGAATTCGTGTTATCTCGCCAAGCAACACTCTTGGTTACACACCCGCAGAAGGAGACAGTATTCTGGTAGAAGGACAAATTACTCAATTCAATGGGATGGCTGAGTTTCTTGTAAGTTCTGTAGAATTCGTGAACAGTGGAAACGCACTTGAAACACCGGAGGTAGTAACCGTGATTGGCGAAGAAAACGAGAGCCATATGGTGAAGTTGGAGTGTATCACTCTAATGGATCCGGCCCAGTGGGGTGAATTTGGTAC
>JBIKSC010000321.1:0-2920 GCA_044348775.1 Flavobacteriales bacterium
TGACCATCGATCAGAATCCGATCAGCGACTATGGGCTTGCATTAACATGCAGTAACAATGACTGTGTATTTGAGGCTGGCCAGCAATACTGCATGAACCTTTTTGGTGTGCCCAACCAATCCGGAACTTTCAATATTACACTTAATGTTACTCTGAATTTGACCTTCACAGGTCTTCCATTTGAACTTCCCTTCAGTTTTTCAAATTACACACTTATCGTATCAGCAAACTGTTCATCGCCAATTGCAGGTTGCACCAATCCCTCTGCTTGCAACTACAACCCTGCTGCAACAATCAATGATGGCTCGTGCTTAATTATTGGAACATCCTGCAATGACTCGAATCCAAACACCATCAACGATATCGTTCAAAATAATTGCGAATGCGCAGGCACGCCTATTGATCCCGGATGCAGTGGTTTCACAGTAAGTAATGAAACATCCAATCCTACGTGCGCCGAATTTTCAAATGGATTCATTTCTATCAATGCTTCCGGTGCATCGGCACCCTTCAACTATGCCTGGAGCAACGGAGCTACCTCAAGTGCCATCAACAACATTGGTCCTGGAGGCTATTCTGTGAATATCACCGATGCACTTGGTTGCACGGAAACTCTCAACTTCACAATCAATTCGCCAACCGCTTTAAATGCTGTTACAACATCCGGTTCGGTTAGTTGTAGTGGAGCTTCAACCGGATCTGCCGCAGTGAATGTAACGGGTGGAACCGCTCCATACGTGTATGCATGGAACACCTCTCCTATCCAGAGCACAGCACAAATTTCGAATGTGGCGGCCGGTAATTACACGGTTAATATCACCGATGCAAACGGATGTGTATTGACTTCTAACGTGAGTGTTACTCAACCTGATATTTCACTTTCAGTTGTTGCTACTCCAACTGCAGCCGCCTGTTCGCAAAGCGATGGTTCAGCCAGTGCTGTAGTAACCGGAAATACCGGTGCTATTCAATATCTATGGAGCAACGGACAAACTGGGCCAACCGCCACTAATCTTGCTGCGGGCACCTATACTGTTACGGTTACCTCCGGAGGATGCACAGCAGAAACAACGGTTAACGTGAATAACCTAAATGCTCCCGTTATAAATCAAGCTAGTAGCTCACCCACTTGTTTTGGTGCTAGCTCAGGAACCATCAACACCATTGTAACAGGGGGAACACAACCCTATCAATATCTCTGGAGCAATGGTGGAAGCGGAACCTCACAGTCCGAACTAACTGCGGGAGAATATACTTTTATTGTGATCGACAACGCCGGCTGCCAATCCAGTATTATCGTCACATTGACCCAACCGAATCCGATCAGTATTTCACTTGCAACTTCCCCTACTTCATGTTCCGGCGCGCCTCAGGGAAGTGTAAATGCTACAGTAAGCGGTGGAACGCAGCCTTATCAATATAGCTGGAGCAACGGATCTGCAGGAACTGTGATTAACAACTTGAGCGCGGGCCAATACTCGCTCGACATTTTAGATGCGAATGGATGCACCGCTAATGCATCTGCGCAAGTCATCAGCCCTGATGGTGTGATTGCCTTCGCGAATTCAAGTGATGTCAATTGCATTGGTGGTAATGACGGCTCTATGGAAATAATCATTACGGAAGGTAATCCCCCATACACATACGAATGGAGCAATGGAGTAAGCGGCACCTCGTCGATCAACAACCTCACTGCGGGCGATTACAGCTGCACTATCACGGATGCCACAGGCTGCACCTTCAATGTATCAGAAATCATTGAAGAACCGGAAGGTAATCTTCCCGAAATTCTTGGATTCGGCGTTGTTGATCCCTTCAGCATCCAAACCTACTCCACCAGCCCTATCGACGGTGCAAACTTCACATGGCAAGTCATTGGCGGCAATATTTTAAGTGGGCAGGGTTCTAATTTCATTCAAGTTCAATGGTCGGATGATGCTCCTGCTTCCATCGAGCTTATTATCACTAACCCCAATGGCTGCGAAAGCACACTTACGCTGGGAATACAAATTGGAACATACGTATCAGAAATTCAACCCACGATTTCATGGTCTGTTTTTCCGAATCCAACCACAACTAATATCCAATTAATGCTGAAGGGAACCCATGAGAAAATACCTCTCAGAATCTTGGATATGAATGGTCGTGAAATCAAAAGCGAATTCATGCATGAAGGATTGAACACGATTGATCTTTCAAATTTGGCTGCAGGTATCTATTCAATCGAATTAATGACCGGCGACAATCGAGTTGAACGTCAACGACTCATTAAACACTAAGCTCTTCTCAAAAAAGGCTGTCTTCGCGACAGCCTTTTTTATTCTCTGACATTCCTCATCACATGTCTTTCACGCAGATTTAACTTCGCCTATGGGAGGTCCACCTATTCATTTATGCCGAAAATCTTTACCTACTCTATATCTGCTCTTGCTCTATGTGTCTTTTTACACTTGGGTCAATCGGTTTTCATCCCACTCAGCTTCGCTCTCCTCATCGCATGTATCCTCTATCCCATTTGCCATTGGTTGGAGGCGCGCAAATTCTCTTCTGTTGCGGCGATAGCCGTAAGCATGTCAATCCTTATTGTCGGGCTTGGAGCGTTGTTTTCACTGCTGGCTTGGCAAATAGCCGGTTTCACCTCTGAGTGGAGTAAACTTCAATTTAAACTGAGTGAGTCTTGGCTACAACTATCGCAGTGGCTAGCCAACAGCGCTCATATCCCATTGGAAGAACAACAAGAATGGATTAGCTCTCTGCAAGCTAATTATGGAAAGGAGATGATGCCATTTCTGAAAACGACTGCCGGAAATCTCTCCATTGTGATCGTAATGCTTATACTCATCCCTATCATGGGAGCGCTTATCCTCTATGAGCGCAGACGTTTAGTGAGTGTCATTCATGCCTTAATTCCTTCCATGCC
>JBIKSC010000322.1:0-2907 GCA_044348775.1 Flavobacteriales bacterium
AGGTGAGGCCAGCATAGCATTGGTTAGGACCCGCACAAAAGCTGTTTCAGTAGCGGATATGCTTTGAGTTCCGTTGCTCACGGTAAGAGAGACGGTATAAACACCAGGCTCTGCATACGCGTGTTGAGGGTTTTTGTGTATCAAAGGATCTGTTCCAGTGAGTGTCTGTCCGTCACCGAAATCCCAAGTCCAGGAAACAACATTGTGATAGGAGTTGTCGAAAAACGACAGTGTGTCGCCTGCGCAAATAGTGAACTGAGATGAGCTAAAAGATGCGAGGCACAGAGGAGGGTTTAACACTCCGGTTTGTTCCAGGTTGTTTTGGGTCACTAGTTGGTTGCGTTGTGCGGTATTGCTCTGCAGTGCGGCGCGCATGCGAAGCCCTTGTCCTTGAGTGAACATGCGGCTGCAGTAGGAATACTCCATGTAGTTCTGCACATTGTCTTGAGCGCTTCCGCAGGAGGCGCCATTTATGTTACAACTGGTGTGGCCAATCGTGTTTGGTGTGTCGGTTACGTTGTCGTCGAAATCGCAGTTGCTGGATTCACCGGGAGAGTTTGTTGGCCCCCAAGTGTGATACAGGTTTAGCCAATGGCCAATTTCGTGGGTGAGTGTGCGTGACCGTATGGTTGAGCTTGTGCCAATGGAACCCACATAATCGCTTCGCATTACAATGCCGTCTACAAACGCACCCCAGTTTCCATTTACGTCGCCGGGTAAGTTTGTGAATCCGGCCACGCCACTCCCTGCGTCGGCGCATATCCAGACGTTCAGGTAGCTGTCGCGAGGCCAGATAGAAAGTGCCTTCATGTCCGAATTGCCGCCGTCATTGGTAAGCGGACTTACTACGCGGTTGATGCCGCTGTGGCAGTTACCATCGGGGTCGATGGTGGCTAAGCGGAATTCAATATAGGTGTCTGCTGCTATGTCGTCGAAGGCATCTACAATATCGGCTGTATCTGCATTCAGTTTTCGGAAATCTCTGTTGAGAATGTTCAATGCGTCATAGATCTGCTCCTGGCTGATGTTTTCAATGCCGTTTTCATGAATGACATGAAATACAACCGGTATGATGTAGAGTTGATTGTTCCCGCCTCGTTGCGCTGCAAGTTCTTGCGTAAAACGCTCGAGTTCGCGGGTATCGTGTTCACACGCGGCCTGCGCGTGAGGGTGAGTTGCGAAGAGTCGCTGTCTTGCCGCTGTTTGTCCGCAGAAATAGGTTTCGTGCTGCTGGGAATGGCCTAAAAACGAGAGGCAGGAAAGGATAGCTATGTAGATGTATTTCATTCGATCGAAATGTAAGGGCGTCAAAAGTACGATACCGTTTTCTTAGACAGGTACACACAACAGGTTGAATCCCCTAATTCTTGGCTGTTTTGCTGTTTCTGTCCGTACTTTTGCGCTCCGTTTGAATATTCCCATGAGCCAGAAGCACATACGCAATTTTTGCATCATCGCACACATCGACCACGGCAAGAGCACGTTGGCCGACCGTTTATTGCAGGTTACCAAAACCGTTGATGAACGCAAGCTCGTTGCGCAAACGCTCGACGACATGGATTTGGAGCGCGAAAAGGGCATTACCATCAAGGCCCACGCTATCCAGATGAATTTTACCTACAAAGGCGAGAAATATGTGCTGAACCTCATCGACACTCCGGGTCACGTAGACTTCTCTTACGAAGTATCTCGTTCCATCGCAGCATGTGAAGGAGCGCTGCTCATTGTCGATTCAACACAAGGCATTCAAGCGCAAACGATTTCGAACTTATACCTCGCGCTCGAACACGACCTCCACATCATTCCGATTCTCAACAAACTCGACTTGCCCAATGCAGAGCCCGAGATAGTGAAAGACCAGATAGTGGACTTGATTGGTTGCGATCGCAATGAAATCATACACGCATCCGGAAAAACAGGCCAAGGGGTCGACGATATTCTCGCAGCCATTTGTGAGCGTATACCCGCACCGAAAGGAGACCCGAACGCGCCTTTGCAAGCGATGATCTTCGACTCGGTGTTCAACTCGTTTCGCGGAATCATTGCCTACTACCGCATGAAAAACGGCGTGCTTCGCAAGGGCGATAAGGTAAAATTCATGAACCTCGATACGGTGTATGCGGCAGATGAAGTGGGCATCATGGGGCTCACGCTGCAACCCCGCGACGAAGTGCGCGCAGGCGACATTGGCTACATCATTTCCGGTATTAAAAAGGCAACCGAAGTAAAAGTGGGTGACACCATCACACACCTCGAAAACCCTTGCACAGAAGCCGTAAAAGGTTTTGAAGAAGTAAAGCCCATGGTATTCGCCGGGGTTTATCCGGTAGATACAGACGACTACGAAGACCTGCGTGCTTCGATGGAGAAACTCCAATTGAACGACGCGTCGCTCGTGTTTGAACCCGAGAGCTCACAAGCACTTGGCTTCGGATTCCGTTGCGGCTTCTTGGGGATGTTGCACATGGAAATCATCCAGGAGCGTTTGGAGCGCGAGTTCAACATGACAGTGATTACGACCGTTCCCAACGTGTCGTATTACGCATATACCTCGAAGGGAGAAAAAATCGAAATACACAATCCTTCAGGGCTTCCCGACTCCAATAAGTTGGATTATGTTGAGGAGCCATACATCAAAGCACAGATCATAACGAAAGGAGATTTCGTAGGTGCGGTAATGACATTGTGCATTGAAAAACGCGGTGTCATTGTAGGTCAGACCTATCTCACCTCCGACCGCGTGGAGCTGAATTTTGAAATGCCACTCGCAGAAATTGTATTCGACTTCTACGATCGTCTAAAGACCATTTCGAAAGGGTATGCCTCCTTTGACTACCACCCCATCGGCTACCAGCAAAGTGATTTGGTGAAGATGGACGTGCTATTGAATGGTGAACAAGTAGACGC
>JBIKSC010000323.1:0-2904 GCA_044348775.1 Flavobacteriales bacterium
CGTGTTTGTTCAACTTCGTTCGTCGGCCAGGGGGCAGCCAACGAATCGTTCAGCTACCACACTATCTTCCTTGGCAGCATTACCTGCCCAGGTTCAAAGGGTATAATCTCAGTCGCAGCTTTCGCCATGACACCCCTGTGAGAAAGCCGCTAAGATAGAAGGATAACACCCGAACACACAAAACGCCTTCATTATTCTCTCGGTACGGACGCACTGCAGTGCGTCCCTGCAAGAAAACACCCCTTCGCCTTTCCACCCTGCACTGCGCATCACCCTCGGTACGAACGCACTGCAGTGCGTCCCTGCAAGAAAACACCCCTTCGCCTTTCCACCCTGCACTGCGCATCACCCTCGGCACGGACGCACTGCAGTGAGTCCCTGCAAGAAAACACCCCTTCGCCTTTCCATCCTGCACTGCGCATCACCCTCGGTACGGACGCACTGCAGTGCGTCCCTGCCCTCGGTGATATTCAAGCCTCCTTCTCCACCACAGAGGGCCTCTTGCTCACAAGCCACACCCCCGCCACGATCATCATCGCGCATCCAATCTTAAACCAACTGATGTCGCGCGTATAATCACGTTCCACCACACTGGCTAATAGCAGCGCAAAGATTCCGGCGAAGACCGGCTGCAAATAGATATACGAGCTGGCTATCGTCGGCGACAACCGATGAATAGCCAGGATGTTGAACAAATAAGTAAGAAACGTGGTGCACACAATTACAAATGCCACACAGAACCACTGCCAGCTATCGAGCGTCGACCATGCCACTGCTTTCAAGCCCATTCCACCAAAGGGAAAAACCAGTGCAATTGCTATCAAGAAAGTCCACGCAACAATATCCAACGGATGATACTTCTGCATCAACGGCTTCACCATCACCAGATAAATCGCGTAGGAAATACTGTTGAGCAGAATGAAAACATCTCCCAGCAAAGAACTATTCCCATTCACATCTCCGTTGCTCGACCACAACAGCATGGATGCTCCCAACGCACCGAGTGCTACGCCTGCCGCCTTTAAAACAGTAATAGGCTGCTTGAGAAATATGGCACTTAGTACCATCACGATAATCGGATTGCTCGTCATGATGATGCTTGCATTCACCGGAGAAGTAAGCGCCAGACCATTGAAAAAAAGCAATTGATTGGTGGCAACGCCCGCTATTGCGCAAGCTATAAATCTCCACCAGTCTTCCTTTTTCGGCAAAACAATTTTTCGGATGGCAATTACCCAAAACAGAATCGCTGCACCCACCACCCTCAACGCAATGAAACTGGTTGGTTCAATAGGATCGGGCATAACCGATTTAGCGATGATGAAGTTGGCCCCATAAATCATGGCAACCGCCAGCAACGCCATATGTGCCCAAAAGTTCTTCGGCATTAAAGTGCAGCCTTGGCTTCAGCCACCACCTTGGCGGCATTGCCAATAAAGATTCGGTCGCCGTTGATCATCACAGGACGCTTCAAAAAGGTATATTCTTCGAGGATGTATTTGCGGTAGTCCTTCTCGGTGAGCTTCATCTCATTCAATCCCATTGAACGATACTTCATCGCTACACGGCTGAACAAAGCTTCATACGAGCCGGCCAACTTTTTCATTTCATCAATTTGTGCCGGAGTGATAGGTTCCAACTTGATGTCTTGCATCTCAAAACCCTTCAACTTACCGCCCCATTCTTTGATGATGCGCTGATTGGTACCGCAGTTTCCTAAGTGATAGACTTTCTTCATGGTTCATTATTTCACCGAAAAACCACGAATGACCTCTACTAGTTCATGGAGCCCCGGACCAAAATGCTCGTTGTTGTCAACCACCAAATTGCATTCACTGGTAAAAGGCTCCAGGTATTTCTCTTCCGCCGGACGCACGTGGTTGAACCACTGATAGCGCACTTGATCTTCGCCAAAGCCTCTTTCCTTGCCATCCCTATCAATGCGGCGACGCAAACGTTCTTCGTGATGCACGTCTATGTAAACCTTGTAATCGAGCTGATTCCAAATTTCTTCGTAGTGGAAAACGAACAAGCCTTCCATGATGACCACAGGTGCAGGATCTACCACTACCTTCTGTGGCTCCCATGCCGGATTGTTGAAATTGTATTCCAACTTCTCAATGGACTCACCATTCACCAGCTTCATCATGTCGTTGTAAAAATGAACGCGGTTGATGGAGGTAGGCATATCAAAATTGTGCTGCCCATTCTCATCCACATGCTGTTTCTCCTTAGGCTCGTAGTAATTGTCTTGCGATACAAGCGCAACATCGACAGCGGTAAAATGACTCATCAGCTCGCGCAAAAAACTCGTTTTGCCCGAGCCGCTTCCGCCCGCTATTCCAATTAGGAATGGTTGTTTGTGCTTCACGGGGTAAAAGTAAGCAAGGAGCACATGTTGCGCCACGGCCACGTTGCCTCCGAGTGTAATTCGCACCCATTATCCATCAACATAAAGTATCTTTGCTCGGTCCTTCAAAAACACAAAACCCATCGTATGAAATCGATCCTAACTTCCCTCTTCAGCCTGGTGCTGTGCGCCACCCTTCACGCCCAACTTCCATCCTACGTTCCAGCCGACGGCCTCGTGGGCTGGTGGCCGTTTAATGGCAATGCGAATGATGAAAGCGGGAATGGGAATGATGGTGTGGTGAATGGAGCGACGCTCGCAGATGATCGGTTTGGGAATGCGGGAAGCTCCTACGTCTTTGACGGTCACGACGACAAAATAACCGTGAATAACCCGAATCTTCCGGTAACCGCAATGAGCGTTAGCTGTTGGTTCAATACAATTAACTCATCTGGTTGGCAACATTTGGTAATGAAACGATACTCCGATTCTAGCTTACCTTGGAATTCAATATACCTAGCCGAATACTCTCCGGACAATAGCGTTTTCAATCC
>JBIKSC010000324.1:0-2901 GCA_044348775.1 Flavobacteriales bacterium
GAATTAGCGTCACTGGCAACGGAAATACGAAACGCATAAATAGAATCTCTTCCCCTCATACCTTACCCCTTACCCTTGGCCTCCATTTGTGCGAACTCCTTCGCGAAGTAGGACAAGATGATATCTGCTCCTGCTCGCTTTATACTCAGTAACATCTCCGGCATGGCTCGCTCATAATTGATCCATCCTTTTTCCCCCGCAGCTTTCAGCATGGCGTATTCACCACTCACATTGTAAGCGGATATAGGAAGCGTTGAATGTTCCTTCAATGTTTGAATAACGTCCAAATAACAGAGTGCAGGCTTAACCATAAGATAGTCGGCTCCTTCTGCCTCATCCAGGGAAGCTTCGCGTATTGCTTCACGCTTGTTGGCAGGGTCCATTTGATACGTTTTCTTGTCACCAAATTTGGGTGCGGAGTCTAGCGCATCGCGAAAGGGTCCGTAGTAAGCACTCGCATATTTTGCCGTGTACGACATGATAGAGGTGTCGGAAAATCCCGCCGAATCGAGGGCTTCGCGTATGTGAAGCACTCTGCCATCCATCATGTCAGACGGGCCAACAATGTCAATGCCCGCCTCCGCCTGATGCACAGCCATGCGACCAAGAATGGGTAATGTGCGGTCGTTATCAATTTTACCATCGTTGACATATCCGTCGTGGCCATCGCTGCTATAAGGATCCATCGCTACATCGCTCATCAAACAAACATCTGAGAATCGTTGCTTAATGGCTCGAATCGTGCGCAAATAGAAATTGTCGCTGCGCATCGCGTAGCTCGCTTCTTTGTCTTTTAATGCGTCTTCTACAGCTGGGAATATCACGAAGCTGTTGATTCCTAGAGCTACACACTCTTCAATTTGTCGTAACATCAGATCTTCTGAATACCGGGAAATACCAGGCATGGAGGCAATAGGTACCTCTATGCCTTTGCCATCGACAAGGAAAAGCGGATAAATGAAATCGCTTACATGCAATTCAGTTTCTCTTACTAAATCGCGTATTACACTACTCTTGCGGTTGCGGCGAGGACGTTCGTTCATAGGTGGTTGTTCGAATAAGTTCTGAAATGGTAACTTCCAGCGTGGCTAAAGTATCGCTATACGCATTCAACGTATTCAGTATGCCAGCATCGCCTGCGTTCGCCCCGAACGGATTGCGAATGCCCCCGGCTATTTCTTCTTTGGATGGAAGCACCATCAAATGGTCGCGCCATGCATGCAGCTCCGATTGTTTGTACTCCAATTGATTCACGGCCTCTTTTATTGCTGCATACTGGACGCGCAACATACTGTCAACAGCCAACAATGTGTCGGTGCTCATAGCTTCGCTCTGCAGGCGGAGCTGAGAAATTTGTGCAGTGAGCGATGAGTCGGATAGAGCAATGCGCTTACTAAGCTGTTCTTGTGCGGTGCGACATTCACGAAGCGTAGGACTTTCAGCACTTGTGCATCCTATGAAAAATAGGATAGTGGTGAAGATTAAACAGGAGAACAGATGGTTTTTCATAGTCCTTTTGATGGTTCTTTTTTCGGTACGGGATCATATCCAAAACCACCCCATGGATGGCATCTGATAATCCGACGTGCCCCCATGTAGATGCCTTTTAGTACGCCCCATTCTTGAATTGCTTCTGCCGTGTAATGTGAGCAGGTTGGCTCGAAGCGACAGTTTTTTCCCATCAATGGCGATAGATAGCGCTGATAAAGGCGTATGGGAAATATGAAAATCCGCTTCAAGTTTTTTTGATTTTCACAAAGGTAACGCAGAGCTTACGGCAACTCCGTTAGAAGGGCCATTTTTCAATGGTGAGAAACAAAGCAAGGAGTAAGGATACTATACTTAAGGCTTTACCAATTTTCATACGTGCAGAGGGTATCATTAAGGTAATCAATGCCACGCACGATAAGATTGCTGCGACAATTAAGAGTTGACCTGCTTCCACGCCGAGGTTAAAGAGGAAAAGTTGTGCGATAAAACTCTCTCCTTCGCTGGAAATCATTCGGAAGAAACTTGAAAATCCCATTCCGTGAATGATGCCGAATGCTGCTGCCGTTGCGTAGCGACAAAGATGCACAGTCGATGCATTCTTCTCTGCGATCAAGTTGAAAGATGCGGTTAGGATAATCGTAACCGGGATTAGAAACTCGATGATGTCAGAGGAAAATCGAACAACGTCGAGAGACGCGAGCACTAGGCTAATGCTATGACCCAATGTGAAAGCGGAAGCCAACAATACAACAGGCTTCCATTGTTTGAATGTGAAGGGCGCACACAAGGCCAATAGAAATAACATGTGGTCATATCCTTCGATGTCGGTTATGTGCCGAATACCATCAGTAAAGAAGTTCGACATAGCCTTTAGTTTGATCCCAGTTGATATTCTTGTCCGTTTACAGTCACCGTAAAACCACTGTCGCACGTGCCATCTCCAAAATCAATGTAGCGAGTTGCATAATCTTCGGGCTCTATGGTGATTTTGCCACTTACGAGCCAGGCACAGCCTAGTTCAGCACGTAGTGGTTGTGTGATGGTACTTGAATAGGACACTCCGTTTCGGTTTACTCCGGAGCCACCTCCGCTAATTTCATAAACATCATCCCAAATGGTAGTCGTGCTTTGACCTTCCACCCATGTGCGGGTGCGGTTAGCATTCCAGCTGATTGTCCAGGCGTTGCCGGGCGCTGTAACAGTTCCGTTGGCAGTAATCGCAAAATGCAATTGATTATTGCTGTTCAATCCCAAATTCTCAATTGTCTTTTGGCCTTCGATGCGATGGTCATTCACAGTGTAATTCTCGGGTGTAATGGTAATCAACGTGCCAATTTCCCGGTAGCGTCCGGTATAGGTTATGTGCAACTTTCCTTTGCGAACGCGGCCATCATTGCTTGTGCAATTGTT
>JBIKSC010000068.1:0-10732 GCA_044348775.1 Flavobacteriales bacterium
GGAGCACCAAGTGGCAATTCAGATTTGCGAATAGGCGGTACTGATATGGGCTCCCCCTTCTATTTTCATGGCGGAATGGATGAGGTGGGTATCTGGAATCGCGCTCTAGCACCGCTAGAGATAGAGTTGATGTATAACGCGATGCCGCCTATTGCCGGATGCGTCAACAGCAACGCCTGTAATTATGCTCCGGAAGCAACGCTCAACGACGGTTCGTGTGTGTTTGATTGCATGGGATGTATTGACCCATGTGCGTGCAATTACAATCAGAACGCGGCTTTTAATGATGGCTCTTGCGATTACAGCTGCAATATGGGCATGACGTTCATTACTGTTTTTCATGATGCTAACGCCAATGGGAGTTTTGATAATGATGAGAACCCCATGCAATATTGGCCGGTTCAAATTACACAACTTCAAAAGACCGTGTATACGAATGAGAGCGGAATGATAGTCGTGCCGCTGCCGGCCGGAGTTGTTCATTATGAGCTCATGAACGCCTCAGCAGATTGGGTTGCGACAACTCCCATACAATTACAACTCGAGGTGCCCGGTAACACGCAGGCGTTTTTTGGACTTCAACATGTAACAGGAGAGTCGAATGTTGAAGCAGAAGAACTGCCGGGGTATCACGCTTACATGCATTGCGAATATGGCGTCGAAGGCGGATTGTATGTCCGAAACACCGGAGGACAGCAGTTACACGGAACACTTGAGCTTACATGCGATCCGCAATTCATACCCACTATTCCCTTGTCGCTTAGCACACCACCCAATGTTGCGGGTCCTGGTTTTGCGCAATGGGATATTCAAAGTTTACAGCCATGGGAAACCCGCTTGCTAGCCTTCCACATTGATGGTCCGGGAAGTTCTTGGGAAGGTCAAATGACACAGTATTCTTTATCCCTTGAACTGCGAGATGCTTCAGAATCGATTGTCTATACCAACAGCATTGACGCGCAAAAAATGATACAGTGTGAAGAGCAACCATCGCGCTTGCACTCAGACCCCATTGGAGTTGACGATGCTTTTCACTATGTGCCGGAAGGATCCATGATAATATTTCGCGTACAGTTTCAAAACAACACGGAAGAATGGGCAGACAACGCACTAGTTATTCAAAACCTGAACTCACAGCAATTTGATTTGGCTTCGTTCGAATTGGTATATGCATCCGAATCTATGGTTGGATGCCTTCATGACGATGGCACGATTGACTTGCAGTTTTCGGATCTCTCGGAAGTACCAAACGATGCTGATGCTACACAGGCGGGTGGTTATGCTGTTTATCGCGCCCGGCTTCGAGAGGATATAGCGCCGGATAGTACGTTTTATCACAACATGCACATTGTCTATAATATGAATAATACAGCAAGTGGTGATACGGTGTTTCACACTATTTACGACTGCAATCGTATCGCTCATGTTGTTGGTGATGACACGTATTGTGAAGGCGACACGGTTGTTCTGCAATCAGATGGCTCATGGATAGAAGAGTATAGATGGTTGTTGGGAGATACACTACTCAGCACAGAACAACAGTTTAATATGGTTCTTTCTCCGGGATTCCACAATGTTGTGTGCCAATTTACCAACCCGTTATGCTACGTCTGCGAGCACAAACCCATACAAGTCTTGCAAGCGCCGCAAGGAGAGCTCGTGATAGACGGCAATCAGATTACATCAATCGGAGAGTTTGGTTGTCAGTGGCACTTCAATAACGAACCTTTTACAGACGCTAATCAGACAATCATTTATGCCGAACAGAACGGTGTTTATCAAGCTCTCTGGTTTAATGAGTATGGCTGCCAGGGCTGGAGTGAGTCAGTAGTAATGAGCTCTGTAGATATTCTGAACGAATCGATTGGGGTTTATCCGAATCCGGCGAAAAATCAGATAAACCTCTTGTTACCGACCGGTTTATTTGAGTTGTTTATATCCGACTTGAGCGGCCGAGTGATAGTATCTCATTTGAATGTCCGTAACACGGATAGTGTCGATATTTCTGATTTATCTGCCGGTATTTATGTTCTTGCAGGAAGGGGCGAGTTTGCCTCATTCAAGTCCACGCTTGTTGTCGAATAATTAGTTCTATTTTCAAATAACACCCATTGAGAATTCGGGTGTTTTTTATGAGAACTCGGCGACTTGATTTCCGCCAAATCACAAAATCTTACTTTTTCACACCACCCGCTCAATTAGCTAATTGATCGTGAGTGTGTGCGTGCAACTTCGTCTCCGATAACGATGCATAACTAAACATCGAATCACACAATCACTTACCAAAAACAAAAGAAATGAAAAGGATTGCACCACTTATTACGATCGCTTTGTTGCTAGCAATTATGGCAACTTCATGCAGCACAACCCACCATATCGGCTACCATAAAAATCTTTATAAGCGACACAATGGATGTATGCTCAGCGACGAAGGTTGTGCCTGGTCAAATAAAGCACGTGACTAATCGAACCTAAATATTAATACCATGAGAACAAAGAAACTTTTAGCAAACGCGCGGTTACTGCTGGCCATTTTGGCTACCTCTGTCATTCTTTCCAAGCAAATGGTTGCTCAGATGCCCGCGCACGTATCGGCGGATGGGCTTGTTGGTTGGTATGGCTTTGATGGTCACACGGAAGATGCGTCGGCTTACCAGAACCACGCAACCGTGATTGGCGCCATGTTAGCGCCTGACAGGCATGAAACAGAGAATCGCGCATACCACCTCAATGGTCAAGGCGACTTCATCAGCGTGAACCACATGACAGCACACAACAGCAAGCCATTCACCATCTCTATCTGGGTTTTGCCGGAATCGGCCCAGGATTTTTCTCCCGTAATCACCAAGAATCTGCAGGACCAGCATAATGGTTGGAGCATTGAGGTGCAGAGGACCGATGATGAACAAAACACCATTATCCCGAAGTATACTTTGCAGGGACCCAATATGAATGATTCGTGTGAGTGCGGTTGTTCCGGTATTAGTGAGGGTGAGGGCGATTGTGGTTCAGGCATCAATTACGATGGTGCTCTTTTCGATGGTCAGTGGCATATGATAACCTTTGTTGTTGATGATACTTTTGGCCGATTGTATGTGGATGGCTTGCCGGCTACGGAGCAGATTTGGGCCGGCCCCGGTGGCGTTGTCACAAACACGTCCGACATAATGATAGGAGCCTTCCACAGCCAAGTGGACCCATGGCAATTTTATAATGGCTTTGTGGATGATTTGGGAATATGGCAACGAGCATTAACCGAGTCGGAAGTGTTGTCTTTGTTTAATGAAGATCCTCTGCCAATTCCTTGCAACACTTTTGAATCTGCCATGTATGAAAACATTGTGGGTCATTGGCCTTTTTGTGGAAATACGGACGACGAAAGCCCGAGCGATTTTCACGGACAATTAAATGGTGCGGAACTAACACAAGATGCTCTGGGCAATGCTGAATCGGCATACCATTTTGAAAACACATCGATAGAGCTTCCTGTCAATGCTGATTTTCTGAATGAGGATTTTACCATTTACATCGAATCCAGAATGTCGGTATTTTCGGATGAATACCCTACGATTCTTTCGTGCGCCGGACTAACTATGCAGTATGCGACTACGTGCGACCCTACATGCTTGAATGTATACCTGCGTGGCGATGGATATGAGTTTGCACACGTTAACATCCCCATCACGCATGCGCAATGGAACTCAATAGCCCTGACCAGAAGTGAGGGTCTTCTGTGGTTGTATCTGAATGGCCAGCTCTGGAATATTGTTGATATAGACCCTAATGCTGCGGCCCTGAGTGATAACAGCATTACACTGGGTAACTCGGGTGGTGTACTGGAAAATTTCACGGGTGATCTTGATAATGTAGCAATCTGGACGCGCGCGCTGTCCGATCAGGAAATCTTTGATATTTCGATGAGCTCCGGATTTATTGTTTTCGGCTGTACCGACCCTTTCGCCTGTAATTTCAATCCTCTTGCAACTGTTGATGATGGTAGCTGTGGATATACTGATTGGCCATGTGACGACGGCAACCCGAACACCATCAATGACACATACAACTCACTCTGCGACTGCGAAGGTATGTGGGGCGAATGGCAGGAAGGATGCACTGACCCCGGGGCGTGTAACTTCGATTGGTTTGCAGTGGTCGATGATGGTTCGTGTATTATCATCGGTTCACTTTGTGACGACGGCGACTCTACAACAGCAAACTCATACGTAGACTGGTGGTGCAACTGCACTCCAATTGCAAATTGCAACGATCCGCTTGCGTTCAATTACTTTCCGCAAGCTTTAAGCAATGAAGATTGCCAATACTACTACGAACTGTGGGCATTCGCCGATATGAATAGTAACGGCATTTGGGAATTTGAGGAACCCACGCTCAATGACTGGCCGATTGGCATTCAAAGCATAGACACTCTTCTCCAAACGGAAAATTGGGGCGGATTGTTCTTCCTTAACCATGCATCATCCGGGTTAATTGGCGATACGAGTATCTATACTAACTGGTACCCAACTACAGACCTCACTTTTAATGATTGGGGCGACGGATTCAACTACGGCGTATGGGGATTTGCCCCTAACACAAATGATGCAAATGCTCTTTTGTGTGCCTACTGGAATTCCTCGATTATTCACTGCGAAGATGGTATTCAACTTGGCGCACAAATACACAATATCGGTTCAGAACCACTCATAGCAGTTAGCTCCTTTACCTATGACTTCATATTGTCGGCCGACACCATTGGACTTTCAACCCAAATAGACAGCCTCGGTGCGGGATATATTTCGATACATACAGACACGATAGCGTCATTAACATCCAATTCGAGCGTTATTCATATTCCGAGTCCTGGCATGGAATATCTGAATCAAGTTTTCATCATCCACGTTGTAACGAATGTCTATGACACAGCAGGGCAGCTCATAACCACGTCGGAATTCACATTCTCTCCTTGGGTTGCTTGTGCCTACGACCCGAACGACCTTACAGCGATCTCTCCCGGACACTATGAGCCACATTTCATACTGGCAGACGAACGTATACTGTTTCGGGTGCGCTTTCAAAACACCGGAAACTATGTAGCGGAGGACGTTTTAATTCGAGATCTTCTTGACCCGACAATATGGAACCTCGATACATTCGAACCATTAGGAGCGAATGTAGGGGGAGTCGTTTTCGAGCAAATGCAAGCAACCATGAATGGGCTAACCGGTGAGGCATCATTCCTTCTGCCGGAGGTTTACTTACCTGACAGCACTGTTTCTAATGAGCTTTCACAGGGTTATGTTTCTTTCTACATACAAGCTCGAAGTAATCTTTCTCACGGCACCGCGTTATACAACACCGCTGAAATTTATTTCGACAACAATCCGGCGATTGTAACGAACACTACCAACCATACGATTTTCGATTGCAACACGCTCACCGGTATCAATGGCGATACACAAATCTGCGCTGGTGAATCACTTGAGTTGGATGCCACACAAGAGTATGTCGACAGCTACACCTGGAGTGTTGCGGATATAAGTTCAGGCAGCAGCAATCTCACTGCCGATTTGTTGCCGCAGGGAGAGTATGCAGTAACGCTGCAGCTCGACAATCCAATGTGCAGCGTAATGTATGAGGCGACAGTAGTTGTTTCGGTGGCTCCGGATAACACGGTAAATACTGAAGGATCCATGCTTTCGGTTGAGAGCGGCAACCAATGGCAATGGTTTTTTGATGATGAGCCTATTGATGGAGCAACAACACCGACACTTTCAGCAGAGGCGGAAGGAATGTATAGCGTGCTCATTACAAATCAAGCAAACTGTCAAGCTGAGGGCGCGATTCAATTCATCCCGAATGGCGTGCACGAAGAGTTGGACCATGTTGTTTCCGCATGGCCTAACCCTATGCAGAGCGAATGTCGGATACAACTACCTGAAGCACCTTGTGCGCTTGCGTTATATGATGCATCGGGCAGGCTTGTAAAAGAGGAGCAGCTGAATGGCGGGCTTTACGTACTGGGCAGAGATACGCTGGAAGCCGGAATGTATCAACTGGTGGTCACGACCAAGCATAACAAGCTACATCAAAAACTAATCGTAGAATAACTTTTTCAAGCAAGGGGCTAAAAAGCCCCTTGTTTTTTAGAACGCTACACAAAACACATATACTTTTGTATGCTTTTCCATAACCACTAGTAATCATGAAAAATCGATCAGCTCTTCTTATTTTGTTTGGAATCTTAATGTGTGGTGCGCTGCATGCTCAACCCCCAAGCTATGTTCCAACAGACGGGTTGCAACTGTGGTATGACTTCAACGATCCAATTGACGACTTCGACCCGAGTAGTTTAAACATCGCAACTACTCCCAACTGCCTGCCTGGTATTGATCGGTTTGGTGATGCAAATGGCAGCGCGCTTTTTACGCAGTTCAACTCAAATGTGTTTGTGAATATTCCTTCATTTACAACTCCTTTTGTTTCGGGTGATCTAGGGCTTTCGATAAACCTTTGGTATACCGCTGATTTCGAAGAAGAATCAGGTGTACTCGCGCAGTGCTTCGACTATGACGGACCTAACGGAGGTTGGAAAATAGAATGGCAGAAGACACCGGAAAACACAACCGAAATTTCGGCCTCTTACCGCAACTTCACCACAGATTCTTGCTCCACCGTTGTAACTATTCCTGAATATGATTTTGCATGGCACATGACAACGGTCGTTATTGATGGTACCGGTATTACTGTATACATCGACGGTGCATCGCTAGGTACGGGCTCGTGGGTTACGGGGCTGTCATTGATTCAACTTGCATTTACAGATCCACTATATATAGGAAATCGTCCGACACCCCAATCGCTTGCAACTGCTTTCAATGGGCGTATAGATGATTTTGGTTTGTGGAGCCGAGCATTAACACAACAGGAAATCACAGACCTTAACTCAGTTCCCGCCACTTCCGGTTGCACGAATAGCAACGCTTGTAATTACTATGAAGAGCTAGGTTTAACGGACAATGATGGAAGTTGCGCCTATACCTGCCTCGGCTGCATGTTACCGTATGCCTGCAACTACGACCAAAACGCTACCATTAACAATCCTGACTCATGTGATTTGAGTTGTATTGCCGATACAATAACCGTTTTTGCGTTTAACGACATGAACGCAAACAACGTGTTTGACGAGGGTGATGGAGCTTTGGAGCAATGGCCGCTCAGTGTTGTTGCCCAGGATTCAATGGTGGTATATAGTAATTATGACGGATATTTTTATGGTGGACCCTATGAGGGCATTGCCTTGCCTCCGGGAGAATTCACCGTGAGGATAGAGTTTGACCCCACGAGCTGGGTGGCGAGTTTACCGGCGGAGCAACCCCTTACAATACCATCGGAAGACGACACCTTGTTCTTTGCCATCAGACCGGCAACAACGGCGCCGGCGGCGACTGTGAACGTGTTGCATGGCTATTGGGACGAGGTTCATTGTGAAACCGGCTATGGTGCGGGTATTTATGTAGAGAATACGGGAGGCACAATTATTAATGGTGTGCTGCGCATGTTTTGTGATGACATATTCGAGACCGGTCCGGATTCAAGCTTTAATGTTGAGCCCGATTCAACCGGCTTCGGAGCCGCGCGATGGACAATAGAGGATCTTTACCCGGGCACGTCGCGTTATTATACGTTTCATGTACTTGAGGATTTCGGGAGTATTGAATCCTTTGACTTCGAATACCAGGTTCAGCTAGAGAGTGGTGGAACAGAGTTTTATGCGAATTCATTTTCCGAGACTATACCTACGGCGTGTGACCCCTCTCCTGCAGGAGAGGTGTTGGCTTCACCGGCAGGGGTATTTTTACCGCAAAACTTCATTCTGAATGAAGACCAAATTGAATACCGTGTTCAGTTTCGAAACGAAGGTCCGGGACCATCTGAAGCACTATCAATTGCCATCAATCTGAATTCGCAGCAAGTCGACATTAACACATTCAACGTGGTAGCAACCTCCCTCGATTTGCGCACTTGTCTCCATGATGACGGATCTATTGATTTCTTTGCTCCCTCTTATATCATACCGGACACAGCCCAGGATCCAATAGGCTCTAATCAGTTTATAGTTTTCACAGTCGATTTAAATCCTTCACTGGCTGCAGGCGATAGTATCAATGTGAATCCAATTATACACCTCATTAGTGCTGATACCAATACTATACGAACCTCTTACGTACACCATATTTTCGACTGTAATAGCTTCGTGGGACCAGAGGGTTTTTCTAATTCAACTAACCCTGTTTATGATGAAACCACCGGAACTCTTGTGCAGTTGAATGAAGCGAATTCTCCTGAGTTTAACCTGGATTTTTCGGCTCAAAATCCTTTTGCCGAATACTACATCTGGTCGATTGACGGTAGTGATGCTGACACCACAAACTCTCTCATTATCAATGCAGAAATACTTAATAATACCGGTCAACCTTTCGTGATAGAACTCACAATCGGCAACTCGTTATGCGAAGAAGTGATGGAGTTCCCTCTTCTCATTGGTTTGGATGAGTTGGGAGAGGATGCGCGAATGATGGTGTATCCCAATCCTTTTTCTGATAATTGTACCGTCGTGTTTCCCGACTTCGATTATTCAATGTCGCTGGTTGATGTTGCCGGAAGAATAGTAAAACAGTGGTCGAACTGCCCAAAGACACTGGCTATTGAAAGGGAAAACCTGCAATCGGGGTACTATCGATTGATTGCTTCGAATAGAGAGAATCGTTTTTCCGTTCCACTCGTTATCGAATAAGACTGAATCAAGATATCTGAAAGCCGGCCTATGAGCCGGCTTTTTTTATAACCGTATGTTTTTTGTGAGAATTCGGCAGATGGCAGGGGCTCATTTTTCAAAATCTAATCGAAATAACCCGCTCACGAAGTTGGCTTATGCACCAACGTATAACTAGGTAACCTTTGTCACGGGTTTAGCAACAAGGCCCAACCAAATCAAGAATTAATTACCAAATCAAAAACAAACATTACCATGAAAAACGCCATCAAATTCTTCGCTGCACTTGCACTCATCACTATTGCCCTTTCTTCTTGCAGCACCGTGAAAGGAACCGCTTACCAAAGCCACCTGAAAAACAAAAACAACAGCTGTCTGAACAGCGACTTCGGTTGTGGTTGGGCTAAAACCAGACCCTGATCCATCATTAAATCAGAATCGTTCCAATCTTTCTAACTAACCAAAAACATACATTGCCATGAAAAACGCCATTAAATTCTTCGCTGCACTTGCACTCATCACTATTGCCCTTTCTTCTTGCAGCACCACAAAGGGAACCGGCTATCAGAATCATCTACGCAATAAAAACAATGGCTGTTTGCTCAGCGATTACGGTTGCGGCTGGGCGAACAAAGGCAAACACTAATAATAACAACATGAAATCAACCGCTCAAAGGATAGCTGCAGTTGCCTTTATTGCCCTATCGGTAGCTACTTGCTCGTGCACGAAATCGGTCTACAAGCAGGGCTCATCAGCAGACGAAAAAAACAGGCTGCTTTATCTAGACAGGGGCTGTTATTGGGCCGAAGGGAAGGAAATGACAGTAAAACCCCAAGCACCCCTCAACCATTTTTGCCATGAGAACTAATTCAAGAAACCGATGTTCATTCATTGCATTGGCGTGCGTGATAATGCTCGCGTCATGCTCCTCCGAAAAGCATTCTGTTTACCAATATAAAAGAGGACATCAATCTCAGCGAGCGGCTACTGTGTTCAAGAAACACAATCACCCGCATTGGCAACGCTTCGATCGAATAAGCCCAATCGATTAACGAAATACTACGCGTTGCACTGCGCTGTGCGTTCCTTTCGATAACACAACCGTATATAATCCTGAGGCACGGTGTTCGATCGAAATCAGGTGTTTGCCTTGGGTCAACAGTCCGTCATGCAGCACTTGCACCAATTGTCCTTGCGAGTTAAACATCTCAATGCGTAAAGCCTCGCTGTTCTGTTGAAACAAATCGAGAGTCATGTTATTATCGGAAGGGTTGGGGTAGACGTTGTAATAAAATAGCGGAGTCGCCTCTCTCACACCCGTTGGAAACGATCCATAAATGTTTATGTCGTCGATGTACAGGTTGTTTCCACCATAACTGGTGAATTCGAATTTCACACGAAAGCGATCGTTGAACCAATCTTCATTAATAAGTTGAATCTCTTCCGAATCCCAATCTTCTGTTGCGTCGGGCACAAAGAAGGTATTGGTTGGGTCTGTCGTCGGTAAATTGGTAAGTCCCTTGTGCAATTTGCGCTGGCTCCAAATAGTTCCGCAGTCGGAAGACGCGCTGATACGAAAACGATCATCGGTTTCAGCGGTTCTGTTTGCATAAGACCATTTGTACGTAATGTAAGCGGCAGTGGCGCCGGAAAGATCGATTGTTGGAGAATAGAACTCGTCGATGTTACCCTCTTCAACACTGAAGTTGCGAAGGCGTAATGATTTTGACCCGCTGTAATAAGCGTTCGGTGTCACCTCCCATGTTTCGTCGTTGTTGACATTGTTGGTGATCCAGGCGCCGGGCCAGTCGCTTTCAAAACCCTCCTGAAGAGGTGAGGCCAGCATAGCATTGGTTAGGACCCGCACAAAAGCTGTTTCAGTAGCGGATATGCTTTGAGTTCCGTTGCTCACGGTAAGAGAGACGGTATAAACACCAGGCTCTGCATACGCGTGTTGA
>JBIKSC010000325.1:0-2892 GCA_044348775.1 Flavobacteriales bacterium
ACGCAAATAGGCCTCTGCAAGTTGACTGCGGCAACTGTTTCCGGTGCATAGAACGAGTACTTTTTTCATAGATTCAAACGAATAGCCAGATGATGTTGATGAGTGTGAACTTCGGATCAAAACCGAACATGAGTTGAAGCACGGTTATCGAAAGCGTGATGATAATCGGCTTCTTGTACTTTACAATGAATTGTTTCATAGCATTAACAGCAGCCACCGCCCGGTGTGCAGCAAGAGGATTGAGTATTGATTTCTGATAATTTAATTCTCGGCTTCGACTCGGGAATTCCGCAGCGATCAAGAGCCAAGCAGTTGGTCAACTTCGGGGTGAGCATGAACTGACCATAGTCGGCATCGACACCAAAGCGACCGATGGTTACACCCTGATACTCCACCTCCACTTCGGGGTCATCGCTGCCTATGATTGGGCTAGCCATTTCGATAATCCCCATCAACTTCGAAGGTGCCAAACGGTGTTGCACATCATCAGCTACCCAAAGCTGGAAGCTCACATACTTTTCGACACGCTCGGTTCCGCCGCAATCGATAAAGTGCTTGGTTGTCACACCTGCCTCGGTGATGTGAAAGTGCGCCGGCACCGGCGAGCCGCTGGGTTGTATGAAAGACAAACTCTGCATGCCCTTCAGGTGCGATTTAAATTCAGATAGTTTCATGGTTGTAGTTTTTTAGTTAGCAACACGATTGGTTCTGTTGTTCCATTCGATCTGCCAGTGTTATAAAGTAAGACTTTAAGAAATGTAGTGCCTTGGTATCGATGCAATAACAAACAGAAGTGCCCTCCACGGTACCTTGAATGATTCCGGCTTCTTTCAATGCCTTCAAATGCTGCGAAACAGTGGCCTGTGCCAGTGGCAGCCGATCAACAATATCACCACATACACAACTGTCGCACTTTATTAGATACTCCACTATGGCAATCCGCGCCGGATGCCCGAGCGCCTTGAGCATTGTGGCTGCCTTGTTTTGTTTCGCGGTAAACTCCTCTGTTTTGGCTTGAGCCATGGACATCTTATTTATCGTAAAAGTACGATAGTGTTTTTGAAAGAAAAGACATAAAATCATAAATACTACTGAATGATAATACAGCCATCATAACCGGCATTATAATTCAGTTTTCAACACAGCGTCACCTGGTCTTCATGACTTATTGAAATCCATTATATTCGCCGCCTAACTAAACGTATCCATGCGAAACAAATTCTTGAATTGGTCCATAGCCCTATGGACATTATGCATCCTCTCAACGCTAAGTATGCATGCTCAGACTTTCACACAAAACAACACACTGATTCCCGCAACCTACAATTCCGGGGGCTGCACCGCAGTATGTGATATGAACAGCGACGGCTTAGATGACATCGTCATACTCGACAATAGCCGCGACCTCTCCATCGCCTATCAACTGCCAGGGGCATCGTTTAGCATAAGCAGCTTCGGAGCTGTGAGTGGTCAATCGCAATGGGGAATGTGTGTGGGTGACATCGATAACGACGGACATAAGGACATCATGTGTGGCGGTAGTTACGACGACGTGCACATTGTAAACATCAACGGTCCCGGCGACTATCAGTTAGTTGATTATCCCTGGGCGAGCATTTTCATGCAAGGATGCAATTTGGTTGACATCAATAACGATGGATTTCTTGACGGATTTGCTTGCCACGATGATGGCCACAACGTCATTCTGCTCAATGATGGGAGCGGACAGTTTACCAATGGAACTTCCTTGATGGATATGGTCTTCTATCCGGAAACCGGTGACAATGACAATAGCGGAAACTACGGTTCTGTTTGGACTGATTTCGACCGCGACGGTGACACAGATCTTTTCATTGCAAAGTGTCGTCAATTTGTGAATGATCCATACGACCCCCGTCGAACCAATATTCTTGTAATCAATAATGGCGACGGCACCTTCGATCATACAAATCCTGTTACCGGAATTTCGTACGCCCAAGAACGTGGACTGGTGAACCTCGAGCAGTCATGGACGAGCGATTTTGCCGACCTCGACAACGACGGAGATTTCGACTGTTTTCTCACAACCCATAGTAATACACTGGAGATCTATGAAAACAATGGCAACGGATTCTTTACAGATCGCACTATAGGCTCCGGTCTTCAATATTCCGGATTCTTTCTGCAAGGAAAATTCCATGACTTCAACAACGATGGCTATCTCGACCTAATTCATGCAGGAGGAAGCCATGATTACTATCGCAATAATGGTGATTTCACCTTTTCGCGCATTCAAAACACCTTTATGCAGAATGACGTGATGCACAGCTTCGGCATTGGCGACCTAAATCACGACGGATGGTTGGATGTCTACGCCAGCTATGGCAACGGTTATGTTGATGCGGACAATAGTAACCCGGACCGCATTTTCATAAACAATGCAGGATCGAACAATTGGGTAGCATTCGATCTCGCTGGTATCGCATCCAATATAGATGCCGTTGGGGCCATCGTGGAAATTAACGGATCATTTGGCACACAAGTGCGTGAAGTGCGTGCTGGCGAGAGCTACGGTATTACCAATACATCAACATGTCATTTCGGAATTGGCTCGGCTAATTCCATAACTGAGGCTCACATCTATTGGCCCGATGGCTTGGAAACCGTTCTTTCCAATCCAACCATCAATACATTTCACTCTGTTGCACAAAGCCCATGCTTCCTTGCTGAACCTGTTATCAGTGCTGCGGGGCCTACAGAGTTCTGCGCAGGCGGATCTGTCGTATTACAAGCTACAAACAACTCTCTGGATTACGTCTGGAACAACGGTTCCACTGGTCCAAGCATAACTGTAAATGAGCCGGGTAATTATTATGCAACAGCCACATCCGCGTTAGGTTGCACAGCACTCAC
>JBIKSC010000326.1:0-2891 GCA_044348775.1 Flavobacteriales bacterium
GCTGGAAATCTTGAATATCCAAACAAGTAGCCGTCATATCATCGGAAACCTCCACGAGCAGAGGCGGATTGGCAATAAAATCTACCTCAGCATTTCCATTGAAGGGGATAACGCCGCAAGTATCCGATACTGTAAATGAATAACTGGTAGCTGTGCTCGGAAACACCGTATAAGAATCTCCTTCAACAGCACCCTCCCAAACAATCGTATAATCACCCAAACCTCCTGATACAACAGGAGTGAACGTGGCCGATTCACCACAATTAATTAGCGCATCTTCCAGCTGCACTTCCAAAGCCGGCAAGTCGTATACGTTGATGACCAAATTTGCACTGCTCGAACCGCAACCGGCGTTTTCCATGGTAATTTCAAGCGACTCTATTCCCTCCAGCACAAAATCCTGGATAGCCTGGAAGGTAATAGTCACTTCACTTTCTCCCGAGGGAAAGACAATCTCATTGTAATCAAAATCAATGTCCTCTCCGATTATAGCATTGCCTCCAAACGTTAAGTTATAACTAACCTCTGCATCCAACACACCGGATCTTGTAAATGTGAGATTACCTGCCTGGCAACCTTCAAACACTCCACCATCGATTGGAGAAGAATAATTAGGGGCCGAATAACTCATGGAAAGAACATTACTCTGGAAACTTCCGGCCTCCAGAAAAACCCATGAATCATACAAATTATCCATCGCATCCCCTATCACGATCTTGATATGGTAATTCTCTCCGCAAATAACTTCCGCATAGGCTGTAAGAACTGTTGTTAGTCCATCTGCCTGCACATTGGCAACACCGCCTGTGTTATCGACGTAATAAGCTGAATTCTGAAAATCATTGACTGTATTGATACTGATTGGAACGGAGCTTCCGGGTATAAGCGCAATGTTCATTGCACTGTTGGTGTATGGTCCATTCACACCTGGACCGCTCAGAAAGAAGCCGAAAGCATCGTTAATGCTATTGACGAATTCAGGATACTCATCGGAAGAGAATACATAATTAAACGCAAGACTGTCGCCCGTTGGCACGAAATCAAACTCTAGAACCGCTGTATTGTTGAGCGACATTCCACTTAGCGCTTCCAAATCGATGTCTCCAACACCATCACTAAAATCGGGCGGGCCTTGATTGAAACTTCCGCTGCTATTGGGGCCATCGGCACCATCCACATTACCCGATCCTATAACCACACCGTTGCCAATGCCCAAGCCGCAACTATTACACGTAAATCCGCCAATTTGCGCATTATCCCCCTGAAACGTGATGTTGCTCGCCGTTACACCTGCACCTAGAAGCACATTTTGAACCGCTGCGTTGGCATTTATCGCGTTATCAATAACCAATTGCCCCTCCAATGAGAATACTCTCAATGACAGAAAAAGTGCAATTAGCCAATTTGGTTTCATTCGTGCGGCCGGGAGATTGATACGCTAATTTAAGGACATTTGGCCAAAATGAGCCATCTCATCCCTTGAAAACTAAGCCTTAGGTGTACTTTTACCCCGTGCAAGAAATCATTCGCATAGAAGGACTCACCAAATTTTATCGAATTGGCGATGAAACAATCAAAGCGCTCAATGGCGTGGATTTGTCCATTCGAAAAAATGAATATGTTGCTTTGATGGGGCCTTCAGGCTCCGGTAAGAGCACCATCATGAATATCATCGGCTGCCTCGACACTCCAACTTCGGGCTCCTATTACCTTAACGGCCCAAACGTGGCTAACCTCGACGACAACAAACTGGCGGAGATACGAAACAAGGAAATTGGCTTCATTTTTCAGACGTTCAATCTATTGCCTCGCTACAGCTCGCTCGACAATGTCGCCTTGCCATTGGTATATGCCGGCATCCCCAAAGATATTCGCAGCCAAAAGGCCAAAGAAGCCCTGCAGAGCGTTGGCCTTGGCGAGCGCATGAACCATAAGCCCAACGAACTTTCCGGCGGACAACGTCAGCGTGTTGCAGTAGCGCGTGCGCTCGTAAACAACCCGTCCATTATTCTCGCCGACGAACCCACCGGTAATCTCGACACCAAGACCAGCCATGAAATCATGGCGCTCTTCGACGATATCCACCGCGCCGGAAACACCATCATCATCGTTACACACGAAGAGGACATTGCACGCATGGCACATCGAATCGTCCGCATGCGCGACGGCAAAGTGGAAAGCGACTTACCCAACGTTCCTCAACGCTCAACTGTTTAAACAAGCAGTCCCGGAGTTTACGGTCGATGTGGTAAATTCGCGCTCTCAAAACGCTTTACTATGCCTCACGCTACTATCGCCGAGCTTTTCTCCTCTCAGCCCATCGACACTGTCGTAACTGTAAAAGGTTGGGTTCGCACCCTGCGCAACGATCAGTTCCTATCTGTCTCTGATGGTTCTACTATTCGTACCATGCAAATTGTGGTAAGCAAAGAGCAGCATGGTGAAAATACCCTAAAGCGTCTGCAAACCGGCGCTGCCGTTGCCGCTACAGGTAAAGTGCAGAAAAGCCTTGGCAAGGGTCAAGACATTGAAGTGATTTGCGACAACCTCGAAATTCTGGGAGACTGCGACCCCAATGAATATCCAATTCAGATGAAGCGCCACTCGCTCGAGTTTCTCCGCGAAAAGGCACACTTGCGATTCCGCACCAATACGTTCGGCGCCGTATTCCGCATACGACATCATCTTGCGTTTGCCATTCATAAGTTCTTCAACGACCAAGGATTCTTCTATCTGCACTCTCCTATCATAACCGGAAGCGACGCAGAAGGTGCGGGAGAAATGTTCCGCGTAACCAATCTGAACCTGGATGAAATTGCAAAGTCCGGTAAGGTAGAACATGCTGAAGATTTCTTCGGCAAAGCCACCAACCTAACTGTAAGCGGCCAACT
>JBIKSC010000069.1:0-10625 GCA_044348775.1 Flavobacteriales bacterium
CAAGCACCGATAAATCCAAATTAGGGGGATTATTTCGGTATGAGTATAAGGATAAAAAATACCAATGGAAGACGGACAGCCTAATCCCTAAGTTTGATGACCTTGAGGACGATGAGCGACTTACGTTGCCACTGTTGTTTGGTGTATTAAAACGGTACAGCTCAATACCTGCGATGCAGAAAATAATGGATATGATTGAGGAAAAGTACGACATCCGTGCCGATGAAAACAACACCGATGAAGTCTTTTTTATTCCGCAACCTCGCATGACTGATGAGAACTTCGAGAAGCGCATCATGGAACTGACATTGAAGTTGATTGGGCATATTCAACGCAGCGAGCAAATAGAATTTCATTACACCGCAGTGAATAAATTCGACGAAAGCAATAGTCAATACAACTATTTTAAGGTGGCTCCTCTTCAAGTAAAACTGTATGAAAACTACTACTACCTGTCAGGGATTGACTTAATAAACAAAAGAATAATGAACTTTCGTGTTGACCAAATTAAAAACCTGCGAGTCGATGCCTTTCTAAAAGGAAAAAAAGAAAAAGTAGTTCATTTTTCGAGAAGCGAACTAATTCGTGAATTTGCATTCAATGATCATTACAAGCATGCACTGGGAGTGTGGACGCACCATAAAACCGATCAATTGCACCGCATCACCATTGAATTTAAAGATTGGGCAGCGAGTTATGCTCGCCATCTGTCATTTCACCCATCGCAACGCACGGTTGGGATAGATTCGGCCAAGAATACGCTTACCATCACACTCGATTTGCTTCTCTTACCGGAAAAATCGCCGCAAACCAAGCTAATTGATCGATCCCCGGAACTACACTTCTTGCTAGGAAGATTTCGAGAATTCGCTAACATTATTAAGATTAAAAAAATATGACAACTAAGTCGTATCCGCCTAGGAGAACCATAGCAATACTGTAGCGTGTTTTATATGGCACGTGGGATGACGGTGACTTCTTTCGATTCCTCAACGCAGTGCATTCCGGAAGAGACGAAGGCACTGAGTTGATTAAGGTATAGGACTCTAAATAGTGTTGGTTTTCCTTGACAACTGCCGCTTCCAAACTTTTTACTCTCCCACATTTGACTTTTGTAAAAGCTGACCGTACGTTTGCATGGTCTAACGGTGCTAATCGCACTATATCCCGAATAAACTAACCATGGAGAAACTCCGCCCTTTTCAGGGGGGTGAGTAGTTTTTCCCGAAAGGCCCGCCGTGCAAACGGCTTCCGCCTTGCATCCTCGCGCGGGTGCTTGGTGTGAACTCCTTTCGCCGGTGCGCAACGTACACCTCAAACATGCTGAATCCCTGATTGTGTTGGTCAACCCATGTCCTTGCTGTTTATGCTACTCATACCATTCGAATTGAATCCTCACTTATAAACATGAAAATCTAACTTTATGAAAACAACAGAAATCATTGAAAAAACCATCGCCGAAAATGCGCACCTCATTCAGAACCTGTTCCGACTGATACCCCGAAACAAACCACAGTTTCAAAACACTCCTCCAACGAATCCACGAAGCATACCGTTGATTACGGCTATACAAAGCCCGGCAAAAGTGTGCACACGAAAAATTCAACGACCTTACAACCCTTCCGTTGATGGAGTGGTTTTCGAATGCCTGGGATCTTCTCTTGCCGGGCTTTCGAATGTACTGCAATGCCCTACCATCAGCCTGTTCTGTCCCAGCATTGTGCAGGCTGCACAACAGAAAGTACAACAACAGTACCGTCTGAAAGAAGGCGATCCGTGTTACAACTTTCTGGTGGAGCAATATGCAGGTCGTATTGCCGTGCTCACTCACCTCTTCCAAACAGCGCTCTGGATAATCGACGAGGCTTACAGCAGCAAAGCGCTTCATCAGCCCGTTGATACCCAGCGCTGCGATGCACATGAATGCTACCGAAATAATCTGGCGCACTGGTTTGTGGCCCGAATCGTTCGCCACAAGGAAGAGCTACGATCGATTATGCTCGAGCGCATTTATTCGGACGTTGAGATGAGACGAATCCACGAAGTGCTGTGCAGCAGCGAATCCAATACGCTGGAGGCTTTCAGCATCTGCTTAGCATGGAAAAGCTCATCGCTCGAGATGCTCATGGCGCTGTGCCATGCGGGCTGCTCTGAGGAAGAGTCTTCCTTTCGTCGCAACCCTCATGGTTTTTGGTGGGAGTTGAGCATTCAGCTCTTCGATCACAGGCTTTCGCCCTTCGCAAAGAGTGAGCTTAGAAGAATCATCGCTCTGCACTTCAGCTCGCTTCGTGCCAAGCTCCCGTTTGCCTTCTTAGACGGTCAGTTCCACCTCAGGAACTGACCATTTCTTTTCCGTTTTACGCGCACTTCCAATGGCGAGCCGGCTTTCTTCAGAAACCAATAGCCTTGCGATGGGTACTTTTTTCATCCAACAACATTTGCAAAACGTCCTTGCTTTCCGGCCGCCCCTTTCCAAGGAGTTCCTGAATCTGCATTTTACGCTTCACATTTAACAAGTCGGCGGCACTAAAAATACCGGCATGAGCCACCTGCTCAATGAATGCACTTTCAACTTCAGGAAATGATTGCTTCAACAGCTTACAGCGCACCTCAAAATCAGGCAAATTGAACTTCAGCCTATACTGAAATCTGCGTTCAAAGGCCTTATCGAAATGGTTGGGTGTATTGGTTGTGATGAGCATGATGCCTTGAAAACGCTCCAATTCATTGAGTAGAATAGTCTGAATTGTGTTTTCCGTCTGGGTAGATCCATGCTCATTGTCGATGCGTCGCTGAAAAATGCTGTCACCTTCATTGAACAATAATATCGGAAACAGCCCCTCATTACTAACCGCCTTTCGGTATGAATTGAATATGCCCGTTACCAATTTCTCGGTTTCGCCATAGTACTTGTCGCGAACTTGAGAAATATCCAGCATCAGAATGTTGCGATTGGTTTTTCGAGCTAATTGATAGCAAAATTCTGTTTTGCCCGTTCCCGGTTCACCATGCAACTGAACGATGAGTCCCTTGTTGCTTTGAGAACCCAGAGAGTCGCAATAGCGGCCGAAAGTTTCTACTTCACATAAACGAGTTATCGTATCGAGGTCTTCCCTCAACCCGGTGCTCACAATGAGCTCCACCGGCTCGATGCTTTGATGCTCGACCGTGAGCAGTGCAGGATGCGATTTTTCGTTGGACTTCAACTCGAATTCCGGTAGTAGCATTTTCACAATGCGTTCACTGGGCTTCACCAAAACATCGCCTCGAAAACTCTCTTCTACGGTCCACCAGCGATCTTTCGTGAGAGCGTGCGTCGTTTTCATAAAGCCGGATCGCAACAGATTTCGTTCGATCGGATCATTTGAAAATAAATACAATAGAGTGCGCATATCGACGTCACCACCGTCGATGATGTGTATGACCGCCACGTACATCAACAAGTAGAAATCGTTGGCGCATAGGTCAACGGATTCAAATTCCTTTCGGATTCTATATTCAGAACGACGGATAAAATCATCGCAAGAATAACTCCACAGGGCGCCCGGTTTAAGACCGCATCGAATGGTAACTGCGTCAGCATAGAGCTTTCTCAATGGCCAGTGTCGATCGAGCGCTTTAGCAGGCGGCAACAAATCAAAGTTGGACGAGCGCAGCGCCATTTCCACAGCGCGCGATAGTCGCAAATGTTCATCGCCCGGGAAAACGCCCTCCGACACATGATTGAACCAATTGCCTGCGATAAGCGCTTGCAAACCGCGTAACACCGGTTTACCGGGCAACACAATACCGGCAGCTTCGCAAAAATCATGTGTCCTTACTCCGCGCTTCCCCTTTCGCATGGTGCAAAACAAGGCTACCATGGCGACCTGGTACAGCGGTAACCTGCACAACTTGTTGAGTTGGCGAATTCGATAATCCGAAAGGGAAATCAGTTTTTCCTTTTCAATTTCAGGCTGCAATGCCTCAAGCTCCACAATCCAATTAAGCATAAAATTTAATGTTAGGTTATACAGTATTCGCATGAAGAAACGAATCCGGCCAAAACAGTGTTTGACCATCCTATTCGTTTCGTCTGCGCAAATAACAGAAACAGCTGCGCAATCAATTTGCACAGCGGAAGGGGCTATACTATGAAACGGACTGAATACTAGGCCTAAGAGGGTTTGCGTTGTGCAGTTGCAGACTTGTTTTGGGCCTTAGGAGAGGTTGAACCGCTTGCCATTCCATTATTGGCTTTTTTTTTGCCCATTCACAAACCGTTCAAAATCTGGATTTCCACTCCCATTCATAAAAATTGGATAGTTTTTAATGGTTGTGCAGAAGCCAACTCTATCCTTAACTTCGAGCTTCTTAATAAATTTTTTTAAGCTTTTATTTAAAAAAAACTTCCCATTCAATTCTTCTTGCCATTCGAATTCCCCATTAAATTTTATCAAGTAAGCCATAAACTTTTTTTCATGGACCCACATCCAATGAAGAAATTGAACGGAAGTGTATTTCGGTGCAAAAAGATAGATTTTAATTTTTACGTTCTGGAATTCATCGAATTTCCGAAATAATTCTTCCAAGCGAGGTTCAAAAAACCGATTAAGATAGCACGCAAAGTAGTCTTCACTATTTCTTGACTCGAAGCATGATGCCACATGACTTTCTTCTTCTTCAGTTTGACCACGTTTAATTTCATCTCTGATATCGGTTGATTGAAATACTGGGAAAGGGAAAATATCTATAATTAGCACCCCTTTTTCAGCTAGTTTAGCAAGGTAATTCTGTTTTCTTTTTGGATCAAATTTTTGGATGTCCCGAACAAAATTCTTGTATGGCTGCCTAAAATAATGGGTCGCGGGACTATGATTCGGATCATAGAAGTATTTACGTTTTGGATCTTCTGGAAATTCATCATTCGGATAATATGGGGGAGCCTCTCCAATTAAAATATGAATTTCCTTCAGTTTACTTTTCTCCACATGAAGCAGAATTTTTTCTAAGTGATTTTCAAATAAAATTTTTCTGCCTTTTTCTGAATGAAAATAGTCCGCGCATACATCAATTATCGGTGTGTTATGAACCCAACCTTGTTTTAAACAAAATTCATAACACTCAATGTAATTCTCAATTTCCATAGTATTTCTATTTACAACCGTTTAGTAAGTGGATAAGACGAAAATTAGCGTCGAGATTCCTGTTTATTTGTCCGATGAGTTGGATTATTTGTTAGGGCGGTTTAGGGGGATGTGTCAGCCAACAAGTGACTTAACTAATAAAACAGCGCACTTAGCACAGTAGAAGCTCTCTTCATTTATATCTGATTCTCGCCACTTAATTGACTTTAATGTAGCGAGTGCCTCCTGATTACAATTGCTACATGCCATCCGTTCAGCACTTGATTCAACCTTATAGTAATCGCAGTCTACACTTGACCCTACGTAATTCTGATTAGCAGAATTGCTCGTTCGTTTAACCGTTTCTGTTATCCATTCTAGCAAAAGTATATTCCCATTTTTTTCATCATTAAGCTTGGTTTTATAGCATTCTGCTATCTCTTGTTCAAATCTCCTTCCTTTCATCTTTTTTCTCCCGCGACCACCTAACACATTGAGCGTTAGTAAATTATGAAGTAAGGTTTCATTATCTTGAGCATCATCGTATTCCGTAAAATTAATTGAATCAAAAATCAACCTTTCCTTCATGAATTTCAGAGTGTCTTGCAAACTATCATTTTCAGTTTCTGTAATAGCTTCAGCATGGAAATTTCGCAATGAAGAAAGGCTTTCCGACGTGTGCAAGATCAATTCCTCTAAAGTCTTCTTGTGATGCTTATTACTCACTTTATTACTCCATAATAATTCAATCATTCTCAATCTAGCTTGAGTGTTATTCTTCTTTAAATGGCTACAACTTATAATTGTATAGTAACCTCCGAAAAGTGCAGAAAAATGCTGCAATAATCTCTCGGTTACATTCCTTTTTTTGGTTCCTATATAATAAATTAAAATGTCCTTAACCTTTTTATTTGACCAGAATTTTCCGAGCGAATTGACATCAAATTCCTTAGGCATATCATTACCCAAATAAAACCCCCAGAAGTAAAGTACATTTTCTTGTGAAATTATTTTATTTCTATCATCACGATAATTGTCATGCGTTAATTTATGATCCTCTAGATCAAAGTGAGGAGGAAATTGTTGGAAGAATTTAAACATATATTTTGTGTTTATTCATTAACCCATCCCCTCCACCAACATCACCATGGCTAAAGTATCCAATTCGCAGTAACGATACAACGCGGAGATGAGGGCTTGGCGTTCTTCGTGGGTCATGTCGGTGTATTGCAAGCGGCCGTAGGCGGTGAGGGCCGCGCCGCCGTCGGCCAGGTTGTCCATTTCGCTCAAGTTGGCTTCGAGTTCTTCCTCGGTCCAGCCTTCGAATACGGGGGGCAGGCTCTTGTAGGGGTTGTTCCACTCACCGTTCGTTTGCGTGAGCCACACGTGGCTGTCGGGCAGGTTGAGGCTCGTTACGCCATGCGAGGCAATAGCCTTGCTGTATTTCTGCTGCAAGAACTCCGATGAACTGATAATCGCGGGCAATACATCCTTGATGCTGTTGGAACCCTTGGTAGCCGGATGGTAATAGTAGTGGATGACTACTTCGCGCAAATCGACCATGCAACGATCGCCCACATACGGATCGGGACTATCCTTGGGGCTTTTGGTGATGGAGCGTATGAAAACGATCAATTCCTCACGGTCGGGTTCGCTGGAAGCAGCTAGCTGATGAGCGATTTGAGTAAGCACCGCGTTCTCGTGGTTCGCATAGCGAAAAATAGTACCCACTGGCCCAAGGGCCTTTTGCAGTGCGCGCACAAAATCGAAATTGGGAAAAAATCCCGGCGTCGGGAGAATGATTTGATTAGCATGCTCTACCCTTCCATCAGCATGCATGATATGATGCGAAAACTGAAAGGCTATCTGCTCATAAGGCCTGCGTCCTGCCATAAACGGCAATGGCACCGTGCTCGTTTCAAAGTCGATGAAGTGAAATGGATATACCCACTTAGCACGTTCTTTTTGGAGTCCGATCGTATTGATAACGGGTGACGTAGTTCCCTCCTGTTCGCAATGCACCTGCTGCCATTGCCGTCGGGCATGAGGCGTGACTTTGCCACTTTCTTTTACATTGAAATCTTTCGCCGTAAGATCGCTCATGAATCGTTTGCCTTCATTCCACAACTTCTGTGAAGAACGGATATCCCACACATCGCTCACCCATGGCTTGAGCAGGTCATCGGCTGAAAAATTGTGCAGCACCTTGAAGCAATGTGCTTTACCCGAAAGCTTACCCTCGGGCAGCGGATGGGCGTGGAACTCACACTTCTTACACACGCTCAGGCGAGTGTCGGCATGGGCAAACTCGTCGTTTACATAATATTCACGTAGTTCATCTACCCACTGCAAAAACGTACGACCATGATGCACATGCTCTCCTTGCAGAATGTCTTCCACAATCGCACTCATCTCAACAGCGGTAAGCACCGAATCACCGGTCTCCTCCAACGAATTCACACGACGTGAAATCCCAGTGCGCTTATCGCCTGTGCGGCTGATGCGAAACAGTTGATTGAGTCCGTCGATAGAAGCGCGTTTGCTTTTATCGGCCAACATGAGATACGGTGTAAACGTCAAGCCGGGAGCTGCCAGCCTCGCCACGTGCGTTTGAAACGCAAGGTCGAAGAGGTACGACACCCATCCGGACTTTAATGCCCCACCCTTTCCTTCAAACGTTTCGGGCTCCGCCGGATCATACGACTTGGCCTTCACCTCAATGAGCTGCACAGCGTTACCCTTCTTCACCAGCACATCGGTGCGAATAAAGAGCGAGTCGTGCAAAAAGGCAGCCTCGTATATAATCACCTCGTCGCGCTGAAGCAATTCTGCCGTGCGCTGAGCCAGCGCCTCATATTCATCCCCTGGCCCATCGATGAGCACACCTCCGGGATAATGCATGCGCGCCAATTCTTCTACTTGGAATCCCCCTGAGGCCAACGCCAATAGGAACGGATCACCCGCCTTATTATTCACATAGGTTTCCTTGCCTGTGTAGAAGAGTTTGTTGGGGCATTCCAAGCCGAGTTTAAAGCGCGACTTGGTCAAAACACGCATTGAATTCTTATTCATAATGCAAAGATGCGGAAGAGGTGCGCATGAATGTTGCGGAGCAGTGGGGACTGGGGACTGGGGACTGGGGACTGAGGACTGGGGACTGGGGACTGGAGACTGTGTTCTGGGATACCGGTGCCTTAGCGAAGTCTTAGGCAGTGGTGTCAATAGTATCGTCCTAAATATACCTGATAACTAACCCCTCGCACCTCGCCCCTCGCCCCTACTCAAACACCTCCGGTTGCTCTCCCCTATACACCTCGGGCATCATGCCCACATCGGCGCCGATATAGGTGGGGTCGCAATACACATAAGTTCGATTCTTATAGTTGAAGCGGGCGTCATCAGGATGCACATCGTCGATTGCTACGGCCATGGCAACGTGTCCGGGATAGTTGAGGCCAATGGTGCCGGCACTGGTGAACGTGCGCACGAGGTAGTTGAGCAAAAACGTCCGGTCTTCGCAATCGGCCATGGCATATCCGAGCGCTTCTTCAGGCATACAGAATTTCTCGTAGCCAAATTGCTCCTGATCGGTGGCATATGGAATACCGCTGCAAACCAACGCATACAGGAAGCGAATCTGCTCACGCTGCGTGGCAAAGCCGTCAACTGCCTTTCGCAGATACTCGTTGCACGATGATGCAAAATCGTTGGCTCCGCTTTCAGCGAAATAGAAGTCGAGCTCGGTTTGCGGTATGCTCTCGTAATACTTGGCGCGGTAGCGATTGAAGGGTATTTCGATGTGATAGCTCTTGCCTTCAAAGGAAAAATCGAAGCTGCGTAGCTGTTCATCGTCGGGAAACAACGCCGAAGGATTCTGTTGGAGGGTCATGACTTGAGTAGCGCCGGCATGACTGCCGTCGTAGGTGTAAAAACTCCCCTCCTGCTTGTCGTCGAGCAGGAAGTAGGACTTGCCATTCATCTCGATGTAGCTCAGTCCGTAGAACATTTGTCGGAAGGGATACGCAAGCTTGGCGCCGCGTTCGTTGTACATCAATCGCACGTCGTATCCCAGCTGCACGAGCATATACCACTTGAACAGCGTAGCCTGGGTATCGTCGCTGAATTCCTGTTTGCTCCAATGATTCACCAGCGACAACATCCCCCAGTCGCTCAACTGCAGCATTTGACGCTGCACACTGAAATACGCCAGATAGCGATCAGTAGAAAGTTCCGAACACTTTTTCCAATACGCAGCAATGGTTGAAGAGTTCATCGGCTCAGCGCAGCTCGGCCAGGGCTCAGCAAATGCAGGGACCCAGGTATTGTTGCCATAGAATTTACTTGGAACAATGGAAGCCCCTTGCAGAGCGCGTTCGAGTTGTGCGCGGTAGGTGTCTTCTTGCACAGGTGCTTCATCCGACATATCATCGGTCTTTTGCGGAAGGGAATTGTCTTGCGGAACATCTAAAGGTGCTTTCTCCGGTGCGGGTTCTGCCTCGACTTCAGGCAATGGCATAGGATCCACCGGCTTGGTTTCAGGCTTTTCTTCCGTCACCGTTGGAGGCGTTTCGGGCTTGGGTTTCTCCAACACAGGCGGTGCCTCTGTCACCTCGCGCTCTATCCACTTGCCTGCAAGCAACAGGGCGAAGTCGCGGTTTTGTGCCTCACGCAGCGAGTCCAAGCCTTTCTTATACTCCGTTTCAAACGAGCTCATCTCCTGCTCGCGCTTGCGTTTAAACTCCTCGAAAGAGTCGGTGGTTTGAGCAACGGAGGAGACCGCAATCATCATACATCCCAGTGCAAGAATTTGCCGAATCATGCTATTCAATTTTCATCGAATATACCGAACATCCCAGCCCATTCGCCATTATTCTGCTGCGCAGAAATGGACGCGTCCCTACCGCCTGATCCATGAAGGGCGTCCTGTGGATGGTGGATGATGGGCATTCCGCAGTGTGGGACGCATGCAATGCGTCCCTACCGCCTGATCCATTAAGGTCGTCCTGTGGATGGTGAATAATTGGCATTCCGCTATATTTGTTTCATGCCTCTCCCCCGCCGCGATTTTCTCTTCCAACTCGGACTCGTTAGCTCTGCCGCTGTATTGGCTCCAAGCAAAATGTTCGGCGTTGGTCCTATTCCGCATTTCAAGCGAATACTCGTTGATGCTCCCGAGACCGGTGAAGACCTCTTAGCCTACATCCGCCGCAAGACCGGTGGCTTTGATGTCACACTCTACCGTCAACTCGTGGGCGCGGCCAACGAATTCAAAGAGGGCGATGAGATTGCGGGTATCGCGGCGGATAGTGATGCTTCCAGGAAGGCGGCACGCGAACTCATTGCGAATACACGCCTGGCCGATGTGTTCGAACATCCGCTCTTTCAAGACGAACAATACGACCTCATTCAAACTACGACAGCGTATGACAACGAGGTCATGGCGTGGACGTTTGGTCAATTCAAGTCATTTCTGCTTCAATCAAGCGAAGACGAAATCAAAGGCATCATGCCGATGCTCAC
>JBIKSC010000327.1:0-2854 GCA_044348775.1 Flavobacteriales bacterium
ATTATTGAAGGAAAAACAAGACCGTTCAATTTGACACCCTGTGGCACGAAATCAAAGAAAAAGAAAGCGGGTAGCTATGCGTTCGATGTGTTTATATACGAGACAGGAAATGAATACCGACTCTATTGGAAGAAGCATGAATAGAAAGATAGCGACATTGCGAAACCCGGATCAGCTGCCAGCCGCTAACAGCACCTCAACTTCCGATTTCATCCAGCCCATTGAAATAGCTAATTTCGCGACACCTAAATCATAGGCTACCCATCATGAAATTCGAACGCCATCTTAAAACCGCTCTTCTCCCCCTGGGTGCCTTGTTCATATCCATCAACGGATTCGCTCAAAACTACTTCATCACCCTGGCCAAAGACTCCGTTGCGTGCCGTTCGATTAATTATTTCGACACGAATGCGCAAGGAAAAATGATCAAGCTGGAGTATGTGAATTCGGAGAATCAGACCATTTTGCTGTTGAAGAATGACATACCGGAAATTCAAACGCTGGTTCAGGACGGGGCCATGTATTTGAGGATGCCCTTAAAAATCGATAAGCCTGACGGCTATTATCGCTATGGAAGGCGCATGGTACACGGTAAAGTAACCGTCGATGTATTTGACGACGTTCAAACCAGCTACCGCCTGAAGGAAAATTTCAACGGCTCATACAGCAATGAAGGCGTCATGAAGGAAACACGCGAGGGCATTTACATCCGCCACGTGCGTTTGCCCAATGGATCAGTGTATGAAGTCTCCGGACTGAAAGGAATCAAAGCTGTCAAAACCATTCGCGAATACATGTTCGAATGTGATCCGTACGAAAAGGAGTATTTCGCCAACCCGAAATACCAGACGTGCACGTTCGAAGAGGCGGTGATTGACTACAATAAGATGTGTCCTTAAGCCATCGCGCTGGTGCAGATGCACAGTCTCACAGCGCTCAGGGGTGGATGGTAGTTGTCCGTTTCTCTTCCATATACAAAGTTTGATAACTTCACGATAATTCGGAATTGACCGACACTTTGCCCGCTACCTTCGCTCAAACTCTCCTCCATGAAAGAAGCAGCTGGAACGAAGAAACCCGTTTCACCAGATGAAGCCAAGAAGAAGAAGAAAGCAATCAAGCCTGCGGTTTTATTGCCTGATGTAAACTCAAACTTAGACTCGATGGTGGCCAAGTTCCACCCAATGGTCGATGATAGCATTCCCTACCGGAACTTGACAAACAGCGATACGAAAAAGAAGAGCCTCCACCGGCTGATACGCAAGCTGGATGTGAGCAACAGCAAACGCTACCAGCGCACGCCCGAAGACACGTATTGCAATGTGTACTCGTTCGACTACTGCTTCCACGGGAAGGTGTACCTGCCTACGGTGTGGTGGACCGACGAGGCCATTGAGAAACTGGAGCGCGGTGAGGATGTAACACCGGTATTCAACGATACCGTAGTGCCCTGTTACTCCAACGCCATTCACGACTGGTTTTTGAAATGGGGCGAATGCTATGGCTGGAAGCACATGAGCAGCCTCACTGAAATTCAGAATAAAGTGAGCACAGAGGGCGGAGTAGGAATCATCTGCGCACAGCGCAAAATAGAGGGCCTTTCCGGACACATCGTGCCCATCGTGCCTGAAACCGAGAAGAAGAAAGCCGTGCGCGAAAATGACGAGGTCATCTACCCGTTGCAATCACAAGCAGGCAAACTGAACTACAACTATTTCTCACGCAAACGCCGTGCATGGTGGGAACACGACCGCTATACATCTTACGTGTTGTATTACCACGAATAGAAATCAAAGTCAAACATTCATATTACAAACAACAGCCTCACAGGCAAAACCAATAACAAAGCCATCGAAAAAATGAAACATAACCCAATCGTCAAAACATACTGGGGCATTGGGTTAGAAAACGAAACGTACCTCCAATTCGAAGAATCGCTCGTCGTTACCGGTCAATTTATCCGCGAAAAAATGGGACGCGAGCGCTATAGCATCGACTACCTCAAATGCTATAAAAAGGGAAGCTTGGAAGCAGCTCTGGCTGCGGCTTTCAACAATACCAAAAACTACCGTGTCAGCCGAATGATGAACAGTCATTCGCTGGAAAAACTGGATATCAAATTCCAGCATAAAACCATTCAATCGGCACCACCGCTGCTCGACAATCCGAACTATTTGGGCACGTCAATTCTGGAGATGTTTCTCAAGGCACAGCCCTACCCCATTCAAAGCATGCTCACGCAGAAGAACAATCCGATGGGCTGCATTATCTTCGACGGTGACTCCATTGAGTTTGTGACGAAGTACTTTGAAAACCGCACGGTGCAAGAAGCCTGCAACGAGCTGAAGGCTTCCAAGCGCATCTTCCTGGAGAAACTCAACGAGTCGAAGATTCTGAAAGGCGAGTTGACCTACCCCGAATATAATATTGGCATCAACATGTTCATGTCGAACCAGAAGAACCTGGTTCTCTTCAACAACGGCACCTTCCACTTT
The DNA here is from genome assembly GCA_044348775.1 of Flavobacteriales bacterium. Classification (GTDB taxonomy): domain Bacteria; phylum Bacteroidota; class Bacteroidia; order Flavobacteriales_D; family Sanyastnellaceae; genus JAIBBG01. The sequence goes on from JBIKSC010000327.1 coordinate 2,496, forward strand.
CACATCACGCTGCCAACGCCAACTGAAGACAGCAAAATCATAGACTACGCAGCATTCGACACAGCGCATTCCAACGCCATTTACATGCTGCAATGGTTCGAGCCGTTCTTCATCGCCACATTGGGAAGTCCGGATATACTTTCCGTGATCAGTACAAAGCACAAGCTCGAGGAGCAATTTGCAGGCGGCTCTATGCGCAATGCGATGTCGCGCTATACGGGTGTGGGCACTTATCACAAGTCGATGGCGAAAGGTAAGATCCTCACCTACCCGGTCGACGAGTTCCGCAAGCTGCTCAAGTTTGAAAAGGCCGATAAGATTTGGTGGCGCGACCAGGTGGAAGCCGAGTTGAGCTACGA
>JBIKSC010000070.1:0-10582 GCA_044348775.1 Flavobacteriales bacterium
ATCGGCATGCGTTGCGTTAAGCTATCAATGGCTTTAGTTGCCTCCATTGTCGCGAACTTGCTCTTTTTCTGCTCACCGTATTCGAGCGTTTGCAGATTCAAAGAGAGAATGACCGATTCACCTTTCTCGTTTTTGATCTTCTTGTAAAAACCTTGCTTGGTTTTGTCGCCCAGCCATTTCTGGTCGACCATGTGTTGGATGAACGAAGGAATCGCAAATACGCTTCGAGCTTCGTCGTTTGCGCAGTTGTCATGCACGCCGCGTGCTACATGCACCAACGTGTCGAGCCCTACCACATCGCACGTGCGGAAGGTGGCGCTTTTGGGGCGTCCCAAAACGGGGCCTGTAAGCTTATCGACATCTTCCACCGAAAGTCCTAATTCGCCTATGAGATGAAACAGCGCTTGAATGCTGTACACTCCGATGCGGTTGGCAATAAAGGCCGGTGTGTCGTTGCAAGGAACAACTACTTTTCCAAGATATTTTTCACCATAGATGGCGAAGAATTGAATGACTTCCTCAGTAGTATGCGGCGATGGAATTATCTCCAGGAGCTGCAAATAGCGCGGAGGATTGAAGAAGTGCGTTCCGCAAAAGTGTTTTTTGAAATCATCGCTGCGGCCTTCTGCAAGCGCGGTGATGGGTATACCGGATGTGTTCGTTGTAATCAAACTGCCGGGCTTGCGATAAGCTTCTACTTTTTCATAAACCTGTTGTTTAATGTCGATGCGCTCGGTCACGGCTTCGATAATCCAATCGCAGTCTTTCAATAACTCCATGTCATCTTCGAGATTGCCGACGCGAATGCGCTCGGCAAATGCCTTCCGATATATCGGTGAGGGATTGCTGTTGATTGCAGTTTGTAATGCCTCGTTTGCAATGCGGTTGCGCACTTTAGGGTCGGAAAGACTCAATCCCTGTTGGGTTTCTTTTTCTGTGAGTGCAGTTGGAACGATGTCGAGCAAAACAGCTTGCACGCCAATGTTCGCGAAATGACACGCGATTCGCGAGCCCATGACCCCGCTTCCTATTACAGCGGCTTTTTTAATGATTCTGTTCATGCTGATTTAACAGTGGTAATCGTGTTGGGCCTTGAAGTATGGCCGACTAACGGCAAGCAAGTAACATCATTTGGCGTGAAGCGTGAAACAAGTGACCATTATTTTTATCACAACTGCTGCTGATTAGAATCAGTAAATGAGCCGAACCTCGCTAAGGTCGAAGAGGTGTATGTCACCTTTTTCGGAAAGGATCTCCAGTCGGCCATCATCGGCAACGCGGATAACTTTGGCTTTCAACTGCTCGTTGGTTGTCTGATACGTGTTGTAATGATCCTTACCAAAGAGTTGTTGGTGATAGTCTTCAGCTATAGAATCATCCTGGCCATTGCACAATCGGGCGTATTGATGTGAAAGTCGTATTTGTAATTCCTTTAATACGATATCAACGGTCAAGCTATTGCCATTATGAGTTGCGAGGGAAGTAGCTTTTTCTAGAGCGAATTTTGTTTGATTCACATTGATCCCGATTCCTGCAATGGCTGCCTGCCAGTTAGAACCCGCCCATTGATTCTCCAGGAGAATGCCTGCTGCTTTTTTACCATTGATGAGAATGTCGTTGGGCCATTTGATTTGAACATCGCCGGATGAGAAGGCTGCTATTGTGTTGTGAACCGCCAAAGCAATCGTCTTACTCAAAATGAATGGTCGTTGCGCTAAGAAAGACCGTGGATAAAGAATAAAGCTGACTAAAAGATTTTCACCGGGTCGACTAGCCCAAACATTTGAACGCTGCCCCCTTCCTTCCCGCTGAAAACCGGCAGCTATGCACGTGCCCTCGGCAGGTTTTCCTTGTTTTAACATGCGCATAGCCTCGGCATTAGTCGAGTCGATTTCGTCCAAATAGATAGGGAGGATGTGTTCGAAATTCATGGTCTGCGAAATTCGGTAATCGAAGGGTTGGTAAAAAAATGAAATAAAATGACCTCTGTCGCTATACGGAGCGGCCGCGCATATACTTTTGCCCCTCAAGTGGCAGGAAAAAAAACAACAAAATCGAAGATAGCCAAGGCCGGCGCCGAACCATTAGTGGATGCGGTAGTGCATGGCATGGAGGAAGTAAAGGCTCATAACATTGTTGTGATGGACCTTCGCCAGGTGCCAAATGCACTTTCTGACTTCTTCGTTGTTTGTCATGGTACAAGCAACACTCAGGTTCAGGCTATAGCCGACTCGGTCGAAAGAGAAACTTACAGACTTCTTCAAGACGAGCCCGCTCATACCGAAGGCGCTCGAAATGCTACTTGGATTCTCATGGACTACGTCAATGTAATTGTGCATGTATTCAGCAAAGATGCGCGCGATTTTTATGCATTGGAAGATCTGTGGGCCGACGCTTCGGTGAAGCGAATTGGTAATTAATTCTACACGAATGTCAGAAGACAAAAAAGAACAACGTAAACCGCAGCCACTTCCCGGTGGTGGTGATAAGCGCGGAGGAAATTTCTATTGGATTTATGCCATACTGGCCATGATTCTAATAGGTATGATGGTTTTCAATAGCGGAAGTGATGGACGCCAAATCGACTACCGTCAGTTCAAACAATACGCTGATAATGGTTTCATAGAAAAGGTAGAGTACAATCAGGTAGTTGGTAAGGTCTATCTCGATTCTCTCGGCAGATCGATGCTGGGAAATGAAATCGGCAATCAGCCAGCGATGAAAGGTTTCAGTCGCTCCAGTGAGTTTTGGTTTAACATTCCCCCGAGTGAGAATGCTATTGATGAAATTGAGCGATTGGGTAATGAGCGAGGCATTGTTGTGCAGTACAAGCCCATCAATGAGTTTGGTCAAAATTTACTTTTCTGGATCATTGGCTTTGGTATCATCATCGGTGTTTGGGTTATCATCATGCGTCGCATGGGTGGTGGTGGTGCCGGTGGCGGACAAATATTCAGCATTGGTAAATCCAAGGCGCAACTTTTTGAAAAGGGCAAAGGCACTTCCGTTACGTTCAATGATGTAGCCGGATTGGAAGGCGCCAAGCAAGAAGTACAAGAAATTGTTGACTTCTTGAAGAACCCTAAAAAATATACAGAGCTCGGAGCGAAGATTCCGAAGGGGGCTTTGCTTGTAGGCCCTCCGGGTACCGGTAAAACGTTGCTCGCTAAAGCTGTTGCAGGTGAAGCACAGGTGCCGTTCTTCTCTTTAAGTGGTTCCGACTTTGTTGAGATGTTTGTTGGGGTAGGTGCAAGCCGAGTGCGTGACTTGTTCCGTCAGGCAAAGGAAAAGGCGCCGTCAATCATCTTTATTGATGAAATTGACGCTATCGGTCGTGCACGTAGTAAGAGCATCAACTTTGGTAGCAATGATGAGCGTGAAAACACACTCAATCAACTGTTGACAGAGATGGATGGTTTCGCTACGAATAGTGGTATCATCATTCTGGCTGCAACGAACCGCGCAGATATTCTCGATAAGGCATTGTTGCGTGCCGGTCGTTTTGACCGTCAGATCTATGTTGATATGCCCGACCTCAATGAGCGCGTTCAAATCTTCAACGTTCACTTGAAGAACGTGAAGTTCGATAGTTCGATCGATGTAGAGTTCTTGGCTCGTCAAACCCCTGGTTTTAGCGGTGCTGACATTGCGAACATATGTAATGAGTCTGCATTGATTGCTGCGAGAAAGGGTAAGCATGTGGTAGATAAGCAGGACTTCCTGGATGCGGTAGACCGCATCATCGGCGGACTTGAGAAAAAGAATAAGATTATCACTGCGGAGGAGAAGTCGACTATTGCCTATCATGAAAGTGGTCATGCCATTATCTCATGGTTGCTGGAGCACGCTTCACCGTTGGTGAAGGTTACTATCGTACCACGCGGACGATCACTGGGAGCTGCCTGGTATTTACCTGAGGAACGCCAGATTACTACAACGGAGCAAATCTTTGATGAAATGTGTGCAGCCCTTGGTGGCCGTGCAGCGGAAGAAGTTGCTTTCGGTAAAATTTCAACCGGCGCATTGAGCGATTTGGAGAAGGTTACCAAGCAGGCTTACGCCATGGTAACTGTTTATGGTCTTAATAAAAAGATAGGTCACCGCAGTTACTATGACAGCAGTGGTGAATCTCAGTTCACGAAGCCTTATAGCGAAGAGACCGCCCGGGTAATCGATGAAGAAGTTTCCAAGATTATAGAAAAGGCATATCAAAAGTCGGTCGACCTGCTCACGGCTCATCGCACACAGCTTGATCAACTTTCGAAGAAATTGTTGGAGAAGGAGGTAATCTTCAAGGATGACCTGGAAGAAATACTCGGTCCGCGCCAATGGAAGGAACGTAATCCGGCCAATGAGTTGAAGCCAACCGTTGAGCCTAAACCAACCGCTGAGCCGAATCCCGGAATAGAATCGACATCTGAGAATGCATAACAAAGGGCCGCGCAAGCGGCCTTTTTTGCATTTATAGTTTTCTCCAATTCAATACAGTTCATTGATTAAGTTTGCCGTCGCCATGGCTAACCTCAGTAACCTCGCTCAACGTTCTATTGTCGGACTGATTTTCTCAGTGGCCGTGATAGGCTGTGCTTATTGGGGTGCGCTGGCCAACGGCATGCTGTTCCTGTTTTTTGCGGCTGTTGGACTCTATGAGGTGTATGACTTGCTGCAGCATCAGCAAAGCAATGCGCCGCGCTGGTTCAAAGGAATGTCGGTTGGTGTGGTGCTTTATATGCTGGTGTTTTTAGTTCAGACGGATACGGTTCCTCCGGTTTGGTTCTGGATATTGCCCTTGCTGGTCGCTGTCATATTTGTTGCCGAACTCATCAAGCTTGATCATTTTACGTTGACCAATTTGGCCATCACCATTTTCGGGTGGATTTACGTCGTTTTACCACTCTCGCTGGTGAACGTATTGCCTACGTTGCAAGGAACGTACGATCCCATTCCGTTGGTCGGATTTTTCCTGGTGCTTTGGGCTAATGATACGGGCGCTTATTTCACCGGAAAATATTTGGGTAAGCGCAAGCTCTACCCGGAGGTTTCTCCCAATAAAACGTGGGAAGGATTAATGGGTGGCGGGCTTTTCGCATTTGTAGCTGCTATTACTTTATTCAAGCTGACTCACACGCTTGAGCTGCGCGATTGGATGGTTATGGCCTCGGCTGTTGCTGTATTCGGAAACTTGGGTGATTTGTTCGAGTCGCATTTGAAACGCAATTTTGGTGTGAAGGATAGCGGTCACATTATGCCGGGACATGGTGGTGTGCTCGATCGTTTCGACGGACTTTTTCTCGCATTGCCGGTATTTCTGGCGTATTATAAAATCTACTATTTCTTATGACAATTCACAAAGAAGGATATACCATTATTACTGGTGCTTCAGTGTTGTGCGGTGGTATCATTTTCGGTTTGACAAAATGGATAGACCCGGCATCCGCTTGGTTTTGGTTAGCGGCTGCGCCCGTTATTGTTTTCTTTTATCTCGTTGTTCAGTTTTTCCGTTTGCCTTCCCGAACCAATCGTTCGGCCGCCAATGAATTGGTTGCCCCATGCGACGGTAAAGTAGTCGTAATCGAAGAAACAGAGGAGCCTGAATATTTCAAGGGAAAGCGTATTCAGGTTTCGATTTTTATGTCGCCGCTCAATGTGCATGCCAACTGGGTTCCTTGCGAAGGCGAAGTGACCTATGCGAAGTATCACAAAGGATTGTATCTCGTTGCATGGCATCCCAAAAGCAGCACGGATAATGAGCGCACTACGATTGTCATCAAACATTCGAATGGTAAGGAAGTATTGTTCCGTCAAATCGCCGGTGCTGTTGCGCGTCGTATCGTTTACTACGTAAAGCCCGGTCAGCGCGTGGATCGCAATGAGCAATTTGGCTTTATCAAATTTGGAAGTCGTGTAGATATTTTCCTTCCGCTCGGTTCGGAAGTAGTTGCTCAGATGGGACAAGTAACCAAGGGCAATGAAACGGTCATTGCGCGCTGGTAGTCTTCTATTGAAGGGTACTGGCTACTGGGTTCTAAGGACTGAGAAATTGATACTGAGTGCGAGGAAATAGTAAATAGGTCAAGGAGGTGTTATAGGTGTATTCAGTCCCCAGTCCCCAGTATCCTGTTTATATCACGTGTATAATTCCATTGTAACCAAGGGTCTTCGCATTTCTTGTTGCGGGTAATTTTGAAGATGCCGATGAAGCATCTTTCACTTCTGTTTGCTATTTGTTGTTTGGTGTCATTTGAGCTGTCAGCTCAGAAGACGACCATCGTGCAGCACTATCCGAAAGACACCACCGGATTAGCAGCAGGGAAGATTATTCCCGCTCGTTCAGAGGAGCACCGAATCATCATCAATTATTACGAACACGCCAATGAGGTTGCCTTGAATCGTTTTGAGCAATTGGTTTCTTCTTACCTCGCGATGTATGTCGAGAAGTGCGCTTCCATTCAAAATGGTGATGTCAAATTGCGACGCTCTAAAAAAGAAACGATGAAGGATTTGAATGGAATCGTAAAGGGGGCAGTTGATTTTTACGATTACCAGCAACTCTCCGGCTTCAACGGTTTTTCCAAGGTGGTTGATCAGAAATTGGCTGCAATCGATGCGCTCGACTTTCGAACGGTCGAGTTTTCTGCGGGTAGTGATGATGAGGAAGCTGAGAATCGCATGCGCAAAAACTTTCTCGATAAGGAACTTGCAGATCTGAATATACTCGTGCGCATGGAAGTGGGGTTGTATGGCGAAGAGAATCTCATGGTGGTTCAGGGTTCTGAAGAAATTGTCATCGATAATGGTGCTCGCGAAAAGTTGCTCGAGCAATATCTTGGTGATCAGAAATGGGCTCCGTTGGAACCGATTCGTGTGGAGTTGGATGGAAGTGGATTGGCAACCATCGATTTGAATGATCGTTCACGCCTCGACACTTCCTTGCCGGAGGAGTCAGGTGCCATCAATGCGCAATTGCTCGAATTGTTGCAGTCAAATAATGAGAAGCTCGACGGCATGCAAAGGCAAATTGATGATCTGCGCAGTGAGCAATTGAAATTGTGGCAGCAGAGTCAGGATGAAAAGAATGTCGTCATGCAGAAGCAAATCGATGACCTGCGCGAAATGGTTTTTGCTCTTGTCAAAATGAACACCGGCGATGCGGTAGCAGATGGCAGCAATAAGTTGCTCCCTCCTTCCAAGTCGGAGGGTTCCGTTACCAATTTACCGGGATCTATGAACGTATATTTTCCGAAGGGCTCTGTGAAATTGGATGCAGGTGCTGCTTTATCTCTGAATGAAATCGTAGATATTCTAGCTCGTTCACCACAGTTGAAATTGATTGTGACTGGATACGCTGATAAGTCGGGCGACGCAGCGCGCAATCTTTTGCTGAGTCAGCAGCGCGCCAATTCGGTGAAGGAGTTTTTGGTGAAAAGTGGTCTGAGTGCAGATCGTTTTATTACGAAGTATTACGGCGATCGTGACTCGGTTCAAGAGGGACTGAGCGATCGCAAAGTGGTCATTGAATTTGTGAGATAAACCATGAAGATAATTTGTATTGGTCGCAACTACGCGGAACACGCTAAGGAGTTAGGAAATTCGGTTCCCACAGAGCCCGTATTTTTTTGTAAACCCGACTCAGCTATTTTACCGAAGGGCAATCCGTTTTTTATTCCTGATTGGACAAGCGATGTTCACTATGAAGTTGAATTGGTGCTGCGCATTGATCGTTTGGGTAAGCACATCAGCAAAGAGTTTGCACCGCGTTATTATGGTTCTGTTGGTTTGGGAATCGACTTCACCGCGCGCGATGTGCAAGAGGAGTTGAAGAAGAAGGGACTACCCTGGGAAAAGGCGAAAGGGTTCGACGGTTCGGCCGTGGTATCACATGACTTCGTGCCTATCGAAGATCTTGAAAAATCAGCTGTCCGCTTTTCATTACAGAAGAATAACGAAGTGGTGCAGTCCGGAAATAGTAAGGATATGATTTTCGACTTCGATGCCATCATTGCCTATGTGTCACAATACATGACCTTGAAAATTGGTGATTTGATTTTTACCGGAACACCCAGCGGAGTGGGCAAGGTATCGGCCGGCGACGAACTCACCGGCTTCTTGGGTGAGCGATCCATGTTTCAGGTGAAAGTGAAGTGAGGTGCCAGCATTAGTCGCGCTTATTCATTACGCGCGTTTGTGAGCGAATCGATTCCTTGTGCAACTGCTCAAGATACTTCAGAATAAATTCTTTCGAAAGACCCACCTGCTCGGCGAGCATGGTACGTGATTCCAGAATTTCTTTCCACCGATCAATTTGAAAAATGGTGATTGATTCTTCTTTTTTGAAACGGCCCAACTCTTCTGCAATGCGCATGCGCTTGCCAAGAAGGTGAATTATTTCTTCGTCTACCTTGTCGATACGTGAGCGCAGTGTTTGCAATTCGTGAACGAAGGTCAAATCGTCGCTTTGGGCTTGTCGAATATGAATCGACGCGAGCATTTCGACAAGCGCTTCCGGGGTGACTTGTTGTGCTGCATCGCTGAGCGCCTTATCGGGGTTGAGGTGGCTTTCAATCATCCAACCATCAAACCCTAGATCCATCGCTTTTTGTGCTACGCCCTGAAGCAAATCACGTCGGCCGCAAATGTGGCTGGGGTCGCAAATGAGTGTGATATTCGGATAAGCAGTTCGCAGAGCAATCGGAATTTCCCACATGGGTTTATTGCGATAGATGCTATCACCGAAATGCGAGAATCCGCGGTGAATAGCAGCAATTCGTGTAATGCCTGCTTGTTGAATGCGCTCCAGAGCGCCAATCCATAATTGAAGGTCCGGGTTAACGGGATTCTTGATAAAAACAGGAATATCGACACCTTTCAAGGCATCAGCAATTTCTTGCACCGAAAATGGATTGACCGTAGTGCGAGCCCCAATCCAAAGGGCATCTAGTCCGTGCTTGAGGCACATCTCCACGTGCTCGGCATTCGCGACTTCGGTCATCACCGGCAGGCCGCTTTCCTTGCGAGCATTTACCATCCATTGTAAACCAATTTCACCAACGCCTTCGAACGCGTTGGGCCGCGTACGAGGCTTCCATATACCACCTCTCAGAAAATCAATGCGGGAAGTCTTAGCAAGCTGAATGGCTGTCTGTATGTATTGCTCTTCCGATTCAACACTGCAAGGACCGCTGATGAGCAAAGGTGAATTAGACCTTGCCGGCCAGCTATTCAATGGAGCGAGTGAATGGAGTGAAGATGACATACGATTACGACTCAAAAACAGAACGAAGGTAGGTTGGTTCAGGAAAGACGGTTTTAGGGGCACAAAAAAAGACTTCCTAGAAAGTCTCTCTTGTTGTTGTCGTACCGAAGGAGGGACTCGAACCCTCACGTCTTGCGACACACGCACCTGAAACGTGCGCGTCTACCAATTCCGCCACTTCGGTATCATGGCTTCTTCAGCTTCGCGCCTCTGAAGTTTTTTTAAGAGTTACTTCTACTCTGTGGTATGAATCAACTCTCGCCGTATAAGCGGGAGTTGTATTGGTGCCCTGGACTGGACTCGAACCAGCACATCTTGCGAAATACGCCCCTCAAACGTACGTGTCTACCAATTTCACCACCAGGGCGAATTTTAGTATGTATGAAGAATAAAAGAGGACAGTGTTGCTGTCCTCAATCTTCTTCTCCTTTAGTGATCCCGCTGGGACTCGAACCCAGGACCCATACATTAAAAGTGTATTGCTCTACCAGCTGAGCTACGAGATCTTGCCTGTGAAAAGCGGGCGCAAATATACTCTCGCTTTTTATTTACGCAACCTTTGTTAAGAATTTGTGCAAGGAAAATTGAAAAAGTTCTGTTTTGCCTGTCTTTACAGCATTGGATGGCGCTCGAAGGGAAGCGATTTGTCTAAATACAACCGATATGTAGCTAGTTTACGATAAAGAGATGCCCCCAAATTTTCCGCAATGTGAATCATCTTCGGGTTGAAGTCACCAATCCACGTTAATATGGTTTCGTGATAGCGGTTGAGCGTCACAATGTGTTCTTCGCAATATTTAATCATGGCGCCTTCAACACCGCGGCCATGATACTCTTTGTCGACGCCGAATACGATGCCAACCATCACTTGTCGCTTGCCAAAGAGCTTGTAATAGAGGAATCGAAGCATGCCCCAGGCATTCATGCTGCCATCCACATGTTGCATGAATTCGTTTACTTCCGGCAGGTTAATGTAGAATCCTATCGGTTTGTCGTTGTGATACGCAAACACCATGATATCGCGATCCATGATAGGGCGCATGGCTTGAATGGCTTTACGCGCTTGTTCGATTTTCATGGGCTTGAAGCCACCGTGCACCGCCCAGGCTGAATTGTAAATGGTCACGAAATCAGATGCTATTTGCTCCAGGTTTTTCCCCCGAGCGTTTGTCACACGAAATGAATTGTCCTGCAACAGCTGCTGCGATTTTCGAACAAACACTTCCTGCGCCGGCACATGTAAATCGCGCTTGTAACACAGCTGCTCGTAATAGATCTGAAAGCCGAAATTCTCGAAGAAGCGCTTGTAATACGGAGGATTATAGTTCA
>JBIKSC010000071.1:0-10549 GCA_044348775.1 Flavobacteriales bacterium
AGGTGTTAACGTAATGCAACACTTGAACACAGGTTGTACAACAGAGCCAGGCGCTTACGAAGAGTTCGCTCCGGTTGCAGGTGTAACAACTGCTGTTTTGTATCAAGGTACAACCTACAGTATGCAGCTTACCAGCGTTAACCCGGCGTACACTGAGTTCTTCGCTGCATTCCTTGATGTGGATGATGACGGTGACTTCAACGATCCGCTCGAATTCTTGGGTGGTAATGCTTCGGCAGCTACCTCTGCAACGTTCGATATTGGTATCCCAACATCAAACGTTACCTATGGTCCACACCGTTTGCGCGTAATTGCAGCATTTGGAACAGGTCCATTGGATGCTAACGATGCTTGTATCATTACTTCGTATGGTGAAGCTCACGACTACATCGTGAACATTCAGCCACCGGTTGTATTGAACGACATCCCTGCATTTGCTACGAGCGTTTCTTACTCTACCAACTTGAACTACCCAACATGTTACCCAATTACCGGTAACACGTCATTGGCTTCCAACTCACCTGAGTCAGCCGGTTCAACGGGGGGTGACATTTGGTATCGCTTCACAGCTCAGTCTACCGGTGTATCTATTTCGCTTACCAGCGCTACAATGGATGACTACATTGGATTGTACAGCCGTGATTTGGCTGGTAACTACAACCTGATTACTTCTGAAAACGTAGGAACGGGTGCTGGCGACTTTGAGCGCCTCAACGTAGGTGGTTTAACTGCCGGTACGCAGTACTGGATTTCTGTTGGCTCGGCTGCTGCCGGTGCCGGTGGTGCATTCAGCTTGTGTATCCAGAACTTGATGCCTTCTAGCTGTGCTTATACTATTCCTGCTGCAGGTTTCCGCTTGTGTGATGCCTTCAAGGCAGTATACCGCGGTGCTCCTTCACAGGGTGTAACGTACAACTTCAACTTCACTCCGGTTGCTCCAACACCAGGTGTTGCTACATCTGTAACAGGAACTAACGGTTTGATGACGTTGTCTAATGCTGCTGCTGCACTTCAATACGGTGGTGTTTACAACGCAGACATCGATGTACTTTACACATTGACCAATGGCGCCGGTGCTGCTGAGCCGATATTGGTTGATGGTAACTCATCTAGTCCGAACTGTACGAACGTAGCTATCCAAGCTCACCCATTGATGGAAGTTCGCTCTACACAGCGTTGTCCTGCTACCTTGTTGCGCAGCAACTTCTTGGTAGGTACAACTGTTGCCGGATCAACTTCATCAGCGGTTTGTGGTGCAATCAACTACTCTTACGAGTTCACACAGGTTACAAGCTGTGGCGACGGTACTGTGATTTCAGTAGTTCCTGCTACTTACACAACTGTTGCTGCTACTCCATACCTCGGTCTCGGTGTATTGGGTAACTTGCCAAACGCAGGTGCATGGGATGTGCGTATTCGTCCTAACTTCTCTTACGGTCCGGGTACATTCGGTCCGGTTCAGCGTATCAACGTGAACAACACTTCTGCCAGCGCTATGCTCAACGAAGATGTTGCTGAGATGGATGCGAAAGTTGAAAGCTTCATTGCTGCCAACTTGTATCCAAATCCGAACAACGGTGAAATGGTGAACTTGAACGTATCAGGTATCGATTCTGACAATGTATTCGTTCGCATCACTGATGCAATGGGTCGCATTGTTTACACCAACCGCTTTGCTGTTGAAGGTTCATTGAACACTATCGTTACATTCTCTGAGCCATTGGCTTCAGGAATCTACAACGTAGAATTCACAGTAGACGGTCAGATCATGACAGAACGCATGATTGTTGCTAAGCAATAATCACTTCTCGTCGAGATATATGAAAAAGGGCTCCGCGCAAGCGGGGCCCTTTTTTTGATTCATAATTACGGATTACGAATTACGAATTGGCGGCTGATTCATCAATCCGTAATCCGTAATCCGCAATCCGTAATTAATTTAGCCCCATGATTCTTCCCATAGTAGCCTACGGTGATCCTGTATTAAAGAAGCGTGCAGAGGATATCGATGAAGATTATCCGAACCTGAAGCAGCTCATAGAAAATATGTTTGAAACGATGTACCATGCCAATGGCATTGGCCTTGCTGCTCCGCAGATAGGCAAGAGCATACGGCTTTTCGTTGTCGATGCCACGCCGGTGGCAGAAGGGGAAGACGGTGATCCGAGCTGCGAGGATTTTAAGCGTGTTTTTATCAATCCAATCATTTTGGAAGAAATGGGGCAGGAATGGAGCTGTGAGGAAGGTTGCCTTTCCATACCTAATCTACGGGAGGAAGTGAAGCGAAAGCCGGTACTGAAGATTGAGTATTATGATGAGAATTGGGATTTGTATGAAGAGGAATTGGATGGCTTTGCCGCTCGCGTAGTTCAACATGAATACGACCATATTGAGGGTGTATTGTTTATTGATCGTATTAGTCCATTGAAGAGAACCTTGTTGAAGGGTAAATTGAACGATATTTCCAAAGGGCAAGTAGACATTAATTACCGCATGCGCTTCCCGAAATAGAAAAGATTCCTTATGAAACTACACCTCGTATTGAGCAGCATGTTCGCCGTTGTCCTGATGGTGTCATGTTCAACCGATTCGGGCACGAATGGTCAGGAGAAGACGACGACCTTGGCCAGTGCCGATGAAACGGCATCAGGCAGCATAGATCCGCTCATGCTTGAAATCCGGGCTATGGAAGCGCGGACTCGAAAAGACTCGGTGCTCGATCGTGCAGCGGGCTTGCGCTTGCTTCGGGCCTATCAGGATTATTACAACAAGCATCCACAGGATACGATTGCTCTTAATTATGTTTTTGAAGCGGGAAGGGTAGCAGTATCACTCGAGAAATATGATAAGGCCATTGAGCTGCTGTCCAATTTTCACGATGGTTCTTCAAACCGTCAACGCCGATCAGAGGCGGCATATCTGGTAGCTTTTATTTACGACACATATCTTCATTTGCCTTCGAAGGCTACTACGCAATACAATAAGGTAATCGAACTATATCCGGAGTCGCCCTGGGCTGAGCAATCGAGACAAGCCTTGCGATTGGTTGGTAAATCCGATGAAGAGGTGTTGCAGTTTTTGAAAGATAAGAACCCGTCTTAACTTCATCCAACCATGAGAGCACTTCGATATCTGATGGCCTATTCCCTGCCGGTTACGGTTGCAATTAGTTTTTTGTCGGAAGGTTGGTTGAGTTTCTTACCACTGATCTATGGATTTGGGGTTATTCCGATTTTGGATCAAGTCATAGGTCCGAAATCGGGAAACATGACTTTGGAGCAGCACAAGTCGGAGTCGGATAATTTGCTGTATGATGCTGTGATATACATGTCAGTGCCGGTGCAGTTGGCTATGCTCATTTGGTTCTTATGGGAAGTGCAACACCCGATGGCCACAGCCGATTTGGTAGGTCGAATTACGGCGATGGGAATGATGTGTGGAGTGCTGGGCATTAACGTTGCGCATGAATTGGGGCATCGGCCTAAGCCATATGAGCGAGGCATGGCTAAGTTTCTGCTGGCGACTTCCCTGTACTTGCATTTCTATATTGAGCACAACAAGGGGCATCATCGCAATGTGGGCACTTCTGCGGATGGAGCCACGGCCCGGCGCAATGAGATGCTCTATATCTTTTGGTTAAGGACGATAGTGCAGTCGTTCCGTTCGGCATGGCTCATAACAGCGAAGGAATTGGGTCGAAAGAAATTGCGTGTGTGGAGCATTCACAATGAAGTGCTACAAATGCTTGTGATTCAAATAGCGTTGTGTGTAATAATCGGGTTTGTGTTTTCATGGGTGGTGCTGTTGTGGTTTCTCTTCGCTGCGTTCATGGGCATATTGTTGCTCGAAACGGTCAACTACATTGAGCATTATGGCTTGTATCGCAACAAGGTGAATGATTTTCGTTATGAAGATGTTGAGCCCAAGCATTCGTGGAACTCAGACCACGTGCTAGGTCGTTTGGTCCTTTTTGAGTTGACGCGCCACAGCGACCATCATTATGAACCAGCCAAACATTATCAGTTATTGGATAGCATGAGAGATGCCTCGCAACTTCCGGCGGGTTACCCTGCAATGATGCTGCTTTCCCTTCTACCACCGGTATGGTTCCATGTTATGAATCCTCGCTGTCCGATTTAGGTGGTCGCGAAATGCCGGGTTGTTTGAACTACTTTTGTGCAACACTGTTACTGAAAAAAAAACTGGACTTATGCGTTTTTACCTCTACCTATTTTTCTTCTTGGCTTTTTACAGCGGTGCTGCTCAATTTACTCAGATTCCACAGCCGGTGGAGTTGAGCGGAGTGCCTTTGGGTCATTCATCAGGTGTTAGCTGGTATGACTATGATCACGACGGTTGGGATGACCTTACCGTGGGTCAGGGCAATGATGCCATATTGGTAATGCGTAACATAAATGGCACACTCACCCTCGTTCACACCTTTGCCAATTCAGATCAGGTGAAGTCATTTCAATGGGTAGATTTTGATAATGACGGAGATTCGGATTTTTTCATTTGCGCATCCAATGCAAGCTGCAAATTATGGCGCAATAATGGCGGCCTGAATTTCACCGATATTTCTGATAATTTGAATCTTCCTTCGTCGGGCGAAGATTCCATGGGTGCATCGTGGGCCGATTATGATCGCGATGGCTTTCTGGATGTTTATGTATGTAATTATTTCGGTATTAATTGGCTGCTGCATAACAACGGTGATGGTACATTCGAGAATGTAGCCCCGGCATTGGGAGTTGCCAATTCAAACCGCCCCACTTACATGTGCAGTTGGGTTGATTATAACAACGACTGTTTGCTTGATTTGTTTGTTGGAAACGATCTTAACCAACCCTCAGAGATGTATGAGAATACGGGAAGCGGATTTCAACCTGTAGGCTCGCAAATCGGCTTGGCGTTAACTATGGAGGCCATGGGAATTGCATGGAGTGATTTCGACAATGATCTTGACCTTGATTTATACATCACCAATGTGGCATCGGGTAATAAGCTACTTCGCAATGACAATGGAGTTTTCACGGATGTGGCTTCAATAGCGGGGGCTTCAGTGAATGCGCTTGGATGGGGGTGTCTATGGATGGATTTTAATCACGACGGTTTGGATGATCTTCATGTATGCACGCAAGCGCCCCTGGTTGCTCAGAATATCAATTTTTTACTTCAACAACAACCCGGTCAAACGTTCAGTAATGTTAGTATGCCATCGGATATAGGGAACAGTTTTGCCTCAGCAAAGGGCGATATAAACAATGATGGTTACTGGGATTTTTGCGACGCATTTGTATTGCCGGCATCGTATAAAATTTGGCAAAATAACGGCGGCGAAAACAATTGGGTAAAGCTGAATTTGAATGCCACCTTCGGTAATCCAGATGGAATAGGGTCCAAGATTTATTATTGGCATGGTGGTCAGCAGCACTACACGCATACGTTTTGTGGCGAGAGTTTTTTTGGTCAGGATTCACAGTATGAAATTCTGTCGCTGGGTGCTTCGCCGGTGGTGGATAGCGTTCGCGTAGAATGGCCTAGTGGGCGCATCGACCATTTCTACAACTTGAATTCAAATCAGATTCATACGCTTGCGGAAGGAAGCACTTCATCGCCGCTCACGATTACAGCATCGAAACTCAACCTATGCAGTGGTGGCGATGAAATAAGCCTCACCGTCGAAGGTGTGAATGGCTATAGTTGGTCGAATGGCAGCACAGAATCTTCAATTGTCATTACTGAGCCGGCTGTATATTGGGTGAATGTGGTTAGCGGTTGCAGTGCGTTCGATTCGTTGTCGATAGCTATTAACCAATTACCGGAGCCCCAAGTCACAGAAATTGCTATAAATCCATCTTGTGACGGCTATGATGATGGTTGCATCGGCTTACTAATCAATGGGGTTGAACCCGTTCAAATAACATGGGCTGAGTTGGGTTTTGTATTCCCTTGTTCAGTGCTAGAAGGACCATACACGTATGAGGCTGTAGATGTCGATGGCTGCGTTGTTTCCGGGCAAATAGTGCTAAATGATCCTGAGCCGATTGTTGTTGTTTCAGAACCGGTATTTATTTGTGGTAACGAAACGGTTGCCGCGCAACTGAGCGCTTCAGGAGGAACCGGCATCTTCACCTATTCGGTGCAGGGGGCAGATGTCAACGCTCTTTCGCCCGGTGACTATGTGGGTGTTGCTTCAGATGAGAATGGCTGTGGAGCATCTGTCAACTTCACGGTGCAAGCTTATCCTGCTGTGAATTTTACCGCAAGTGTCGATAGCATTTGTACAGGATCGGTTGCATCGCTTCAGTATTTCGGAAGTGGTGGTGCTTTGCCTTACTCCTACGACTGGCAAGGGCAGAACCCAAATGCGTTACCGGCCGGTTTATACCAGTTCACGCTTACCGATGGCAATGGATGCTCGGATGCAGTTGACATTGAAGTAGCAGAATTTCCTTTTCTGGACGCGCAAATCAGCATTTTCACCAACGCGAACAATGGCGACAATGGTTCGATGGAGCTGACCATATCCGGAGGCGAAGCTCCTTACGCCATTTTGTGGAACACAGGTGAAACAGATGAAGTGCTTGATGGCATTGGGCAGGGGACCTATTCGGTGACTGTCACAGACGCCAATGGTTGTGTGGGCACAGACAGTCAATCTATTATTGATCTTACCGTTGCCGAATGGGAAGCGAATTGGTCGGTATATCCTAATCCTGCGACAGACTTTCTGAATTTGGATGGATTGACAAACGGCACGTTCACGTTGAGTGATATCGATGGTCGTTTGCTGGTTACAGGTTTTTTAACGGCAGGCAAGACCAAGATCGATTTTAGTGGATATCCTGCTGGAACCTACGTCTTGACGGTCGAAGAGGAAGGTAGAGTGATTACCAAGCGCGTGACAAAATTGTAAGAGAGACCCGGTAGATTCGTTCCTTCTATACTGCAGTCGTACATTTGCATCATGTCATTACTAAATCAGTTGGTTTCATCACGCTTGCCCTCGGTGTATGGGCAATTCATGATAGAAGCATTTGACAGCGGAAGGGAAGAGCAGCCACACTTGGCTTTGCGCAACGAAGGAATTCGCAACGAAGTGGTCAATGTTCGTGTTCATTCAGAATGTATAACGGGAGATGTTTTCGGCTCCACACGTTGTGACTGTGGAGAACAGTTGAGTACATCGTTGAAGTACATCGAGCAACACGGAGGCGTTCTCATTTACCTTCGCCAAGAGGGCAGGGGCATTGGGTTAGTCAATAAACTCAAGGCGTATAACCTGCAAGACGAGGGTTTCGATACCATAGTAGCGAATCATCAACTTGGTTTTGCCACCGATTTGAGAAGCTACGAAGCAGCCATCTCTATTCTAAAGCACTTCGGAATTCAACGAATCAACCTCATGACGAACAATCCGGAGAAATTGGATGCATTTGAAAACTCAGGCATACATGTCGAGTCACGCATTCCAATAGTCATTTCACCTGTTGCTGATAACGAGCGCTATCTACGTGCAAAAAAGGACGGTATGGGGCATATGATTTAAGAGGAAGGTGTAATCGGAAAAGGGGTAAGGGATAATCGGAAAAAGTATAAGGTATAAGGTATAAGGTATGAGGTATGAGGTATGAGGTATGAGGTATGAGGGTGTGTTACCTTACCCCTTTTCCGATTATCCCTTACCCTTTACCCCTTCTCCTGAATGCGCATCGTCAGCAATCCTGCTACGATGAGCAGACAACCGCCCAAGCTTATCGCCATCATTCGGTTTTCGTGAAGTACGTGTTCCATTACCCAACCGAATGATAGCGCCGCGATGATTTCGGGCAATACAATGAAGAAGTTGAAGATGCCCATATAGACACCAATCTTATCGGCCGGCAAGCAATCGCTCAACATACTATAGGGCATAGAAAGAATGCTGGCCCAGGCAATGCCTACGCACGCCATTACCGCAAATAAGAGATGCGCTTGTTCGGCACCGTGAATGAATTGAAGCATTATGAGTGCCGCACCGCCAATCGACAAACACAGCTGGTGCGTGAATTTTTTTCCGATGCGACTTGCAAGCACGGGCAGTGCAAGTGCAAATAGGAAGGTCGTCAAATTCTGCACGCTGTAGGTGAGTCCGGCGAGCTCGTTTCCTTGTTTGTAAAGTGCGCGCAACGCAGGGTCAGCACCTTCTGCAGCAGTTCCTCCGAAGATGTCGGCACCTACTGCAGGCGTGTAGTAAAACCACATCAAGAATAGTCCGGGCCAGGTAAGAAACTGCACCAATGCGAGCTGCTTCATTTTGCGAGGCATGTGCGTAATGGCGTGAGCTATTTCAGCAGCACCTGCGCCGAAGCCTCTTTTGCGCTCTACCACTTTTTCACGATCGGGAATTTCTTGCGGCGGATATTCTTTCGTGGTTACAATGGTGTACAATACAAACAGGAAGAATGCAGCTGCACCGATGTAAAAACTGAGTTTTACGTTGGTTGGGATGCCGGTATGTCCGGCGGCATCTTCAACGCCGACCCAATGCGTAAATATCCAGGGCAGCGCGCTTGCTACTACCGAACCCAATCCAATGAACAAGCTCTGCATGCTGAAGCCAAACGTGCGTTGATTTTCCGGAAGCTTATCAGCAACAAAAGCGCGGAATGGTTCCATCGAAATATTGATGGATGAATCGAGAATCCACAGTAAGCCGGCCGCCATCCAGAGTTCGCTGCAGTTGGGCATCATTACAAGTGCAATGGAGCTCAGCACCGCACCGATGAAGAAGTAGGGTCGACGACGGCCGAAGGTTGGGTGCCACGTTCTATCGCTCATGTAGCCGATGATAGGCTGCACGATGAGTCCCGTGAGGGGAGCTGCTAACCAAAGCATTGGGATTTCATCGGGCTTTGCGCCGAGAAATTCGTAGATGGAACTCATATTGGCCATCTGCAGTGCCCAGCCGAATTGAATACCCATGAACCCGAAACTCATGTTCCAGATTTCCCAAAAACCCAGTTGCTTTTTTTCCATAGTTGTGGTGAATGATGCGCAATATATAGAAAGTGGTTGTTTTTTTAACCGCAGAGACGCAGAGAAACTTCGTGAGGTTTTTTCGCTGAACTATTTAGAGAAAAATGATTAACCGCAAAGCCGCAAAGAATCGCGAAGCGAATTGGTGTTTTATTCTCTGCGCTGCTTCGCGCCTTTGCGGTTAAAATAATCAACGTTGAAAGTTGGCCCCTATACCCCTGCAATCCTGCAATCCTATAATCCTTTCCCATATACTTGCACTTCAAAACTCTCAATTGCCCAGTGCCAACTCCGCTCTTAGATTTAGGTCTCGCGCAAACCACACTTCATCCGTTCGGATTGGAGGTAGAGCGGGCTGAAGGTGTGTACATCTATGCAACGGATGGAAAGAGGTACGTGGATTTTATCTCCGGCATTGGAGTAAACAATCTGGGGCACGGACATCCGCACATCAAGCAAGCATTGCACGAGCAAATCGAAAAGCATTTGCATGTGATGGTGTATGGCGAGTATCTGCAAGCTTCGCAAAAACGAGCAGCAGAACTTCTTACTGATGTGTTGCCTTCGTCACTCAATACCTGCTACTTCGTGAACAGTGGCACCGAAGCCATAGAAGCTGCATTGAAACTCGCCAAACGTGTTACGGGTCGAACGCAACTCATTGCTTGTAAAGGCGCATACCACGGTAACACGCATGGCAGCATGAGCGTGAGTTACAACGAAAAGAAAAAGGCGACGTTTCGTCCGCTGCTGCCCGATGTGGAGTTCATCGGCTTCAACACCATGAGCGATCTGGAACGGATTACAAGCAAAACCGCGTGTGTTATTGCAGAAACTATTCAAGGCGATGCCGGTGTGCGTATACCCGATGTTGCCTGGCTGCAAGCGTTACGCGCTCGATGCAACGAAACAGGTGCTTTGCTCATTCTCGATGAAATACAGTGTGGCATGGGACGCTCGGGAACCTTGTTCGCTTTTGAGCAATTCGGTATTGTGCCCGATATTCTTGTGCTGGGTAAAGCTCTCGGTGGCGGCGTTCCGGTGGGTTGTTTTGTCGCTTCGCGCGAACACATGACGCTGCTTACACACGACCCAATGCTCGGACATATTAGCACGTTTGCTGGTCACCCGTTGATATGCGCGGGCGTTGCGGCGTGCTTGGAGGTCTTCAAAAATGAAAACATCGTGTCGCCCATCGAAAGCCGCGGCCAACGCATCGCGACCTTTTTACGCAGTCTTCCGCATGTCAAGGAAGTGCGTCAGCGCGGATATTATTTCGCGATCGATATGCCGAGCGAAGAACACGTTCGACATGTGGTTGAATACTGCATGGCGCATGGTGTCATTACCTTTTGGTTTCTGTCTTGTCCGTGGTCTTTTCGCATTGCGCCACCGCTTGTCATCACCGACCAAGAGATTGATGAGGCGTTGGCGGTAATTGCCGAAGGGATAAGGAGGTGTAAAGTGTAAAGTGTAATCGGAAAAGGGGTAAGGTGCAATCGGGAAAGGGGTAAAGTGTAATCGGAAA
>JBIKSC010000344.1:0-2800 GCA_044348775.1 Flavobacteriales bacterium
TGTGATCTCTGTCGTTATTTTTTTCAAACACAGAGGACACAGAGGGCACAGAGGATTTATTCAATGACTCTCCATCTCTGTATTCTCTGTGATCTCTGTGGTTATTTTTTTTCAAACACAGAGGACACAGAGGGCACAGAGGATTTATTCAATGACTCTCCATCTCTGTATTCTCCGTGATCTCTGTCGTTATTTTTTTCAAACACAGAGGGCACAGAGGATTTTCATTTATGCCATAATTATTCCTTATCTAATAACTCCTATGCAAGGTGCTACCAAGCATATGCAAAACAAACCGAGAATATTTCATTTTTATTCCATTCGTATTTCATCACCCATTTCAATTTCCAGCGCAAAATTTGAAATAAAAAAGATGACAGATAAACAACTCACCTCTATCATCATCGGCTTAGCAATGGAAGTTCATTCATCGCTCGGCCCGGGGCTTTTAGAAAAAGTTTACCAAGAATGCCTGTTCTATAAACTCAAAAAAGAAGGTTTAAAAGTCAGAAAAGAAGTTGCAGTCCCATTGTATTTCGACGACATCCATCTTGAATGTGGCTTTCGAATTGACCTTTTGGTTGAAGACAGAATTATTCTTGAAAT
Source organism: Flavobacteriales bacterium (assembly GCA_044348775.1). Lineage (GTDB taxonomy): Bacteria > Bacteroidota > Bacteroidia > Flavobacteriales_D > Sanyastnellaceae > JAIBBG01. Next base: position 607 of record JBIKSC010000344.1, read on the forward strand.
AAAGAGCGTAAGCGCCCTACATGACATACACTTGGCCCAGACACTCACTTACTTAAAACTTACAAAACGCACCACCGGCCTCATTCTGAACTTTAACACGCTACTTATGAAGAATGGAATCAAGCGAGTTGTTAATGGCTATGGTGCGTAATCAAAACGAACAATTCAACAGGTCGCTCATTACCGAATTACTACTTTCGCTAGCTAAACAAACGAACCTTGACCAACACCGAACAAACCCTTGCTGCACGCAGCAACAATAGCTGTGAGCTTTGCACAGCCACCACATCACTCACCGTTTACGCAGTGCCGCCTTCAAGCGATGGCAATGCCGAAGACAGTATCTATGCCTGTGCAAACTGTTTGGAGCAACTCAATAAGCAGGCACCGCTCGATGAATCACATTGGAATTGTTTACTTACGAGTATGTGGAGCGAACATACACCGGTCAAGATTACCGCATGGCGAATGCTTCAGCGACTGCGTAATGAAACGTGGGCTGCAGATGCGGTTGACATGCTCTATCTCGATGACGAAAAATTGGCGTGGGCGCGCGCAACAGGTGATCACGAAAATGATGGTGCTGTTCAATTTCACATAGACAGCAATGGTCAGCGATTGAGTGATGGCGACACGATAGTGCTTGTAAAGACACTCGACGTGAAAGGCACCAGCTTTAGCGCTCGTGCTGGTACCGTAGTCAAGAACATCCGCCTCATTGCCGACAATATGGAGCAAGTAGAAGGCAAAATCGAGAACCAGCAGATTGTGATTCTTACAAAATATACTCGGAAAGGTTAGAGTCTCCGATAGCACTATCATTCCCAAAAAAAGAGCGCATCAACATGATGCGCTCTTTTTGAGTGAACGAATTTTAGTTTAATTATTCAGTAACCATTATCCAACCATTTACAAAGTCGTTGGCACCAATGACATTTGCAGAGTAATTATTCACGCAGAACCCTACATCATATGTTCCCGTTGGAATATTGCTCACCGACGCAGCAGCCGAATACGGAAGACGCGTAGTTGTCATCTTTACTATCGTATAATTTTCTCCAACAAAATTTACGATAACACCATCACCTCCCTGATAGCATAATCCGATAACAACATCTTGGGTAGGCAACTGAGATCCCAATGCAAGCGCCGCAACTGCTGATCCGGAAATTTTTTGGGAGGGTGAAGTTAGCTGAACGGATGCTGTTGGACCGGCAAATTGATATTGGCCAAATGCTGTTGGCGAAATTTCCGGAACAAAACCATTAAATGTAGCTATGTTCATAATACCGCTAGCACCCTGAGGGCCGGCAGGTCCTTGAGCTCCCTGAATTCCCTGGGCACCTTGTGCGCCCGCGGCTCCATTGGCTCCATTACAAACATATTTCGTTAATGCGCTATTGATTTCTCCGGCATCGAGTGTTCCGTTGCCGTTAGCATCCAGCCCATACTCAAGCTTTACTCCGCCATTTATGCAGTTGTTCGCAGCAGGCTCCACCGTTGTTTTCACCAAGGTGTTTTGTCCATTCGTGCCATTAGTACCGTTCGTACCAGCAGGACCCGCAGGACCTGCAGGACCTTGAGCACCAGCTGCGCCTTGCGGACCAGCAGCACCGGCAGCACCGTTTGCACCCGCTGCTCCATTGCATACATACTTCGTAAGTGAAGCATTGATCTCGCCGGCATCGAGTGTTCCGTTGCCATTCGCATCCAAGCCGTATTCCAGTTTCACGCCACCATTGGGGCAGTTATTGGCAGCGGGCTCGGTCGTAGTTTTAACCAATGAGTTCTGTCCATTTGTGCCGTTAGTTCCGTTCGTACCATTTGTACCTGCAGGACCTTGTGCTCCAGCCACACCTTGTGCACCAGCAGGACCTTGTGCACCGGCTGTACCTTGCGGACCAGCGGCTCCGGCAGCACCGTTTGCACCCGCTGCACCATTGCATACATACTTCGTAAGTGAAGCATTGATCTCGCCGGCATCGAGTGTGCCGTTACCATTCGCATCTAAGCCGTATTCCAGTTTCACGCCACCATTGGGGCAGTTATTGCCAGCGGGCTCGGTCGTAGTTTTAACCAATGAGTTCTGACCATTCGTTCCGTTGGTTCCATTAGCACCAGCAGCACCAGCAGGACCTTGTGCGCCAGCAGGACCTTGAGGACCGGCTGTACCTTGCGGACCGACAGAACCTTG
>JBIKSC010000343.1:0-2799 GCA_044348775.1 Flavobacteriales bacterium
CTTCGATTAACGCAGTAGCTCAGGGAAGCGGAACATTTGAATGGACTGATGCATCCGGAGTTGTGCTTGGCGGCGTTGCTGCTTTGACAATCACAGAGCCCGGCGATTACACCGTGACTCTTTTAGCATCAAATGGTTGTGAAGCGAGCACTAACATAACGATTACAGAAGATATCGCAGCGCCATCAGTGGCCATTGTAAATACAACGGGCACAGATGTGTTGTCTTGCGTTACCACATCTATTTCATTGACTGCCACCGGAGGCGTTTCATATGCTTGGGTAAGCGGTGAAGTCGTGGCAGATATAACAGTGAGTGCAGGTGGCACATACACCGTTACTGCCACCGGGGCGAATGGCTGTGAAGCATCTGCATCGGTTGTGATTACTGAGGATAATTTGAATCCTGCAGTTAGCATTACCAATTCAACAAATGAGACTGAGCTAACTTGTGATGTTCCATCTGTTTCGCTTGTTGCAACGGGCGCCAATAGCTACGTGTGGACGGATGCAAGTGATGCAGTGGTTTCATCTGAAGCTGCTTTGAATGTGTCAACGGCAGGAACATACACTGTTACGGGAACAAGCTTAAATGGATGTTCTTCAACAGAAGTCATAACGATAACCGAAGATTTCAGCGCTCCAACTGTGGCAGTTGTTTCTGATAACGCAAATGACCAGTTGACTTGCATCGACAACTCAACTGTTCTCTCTGCAAGTGGAGCGACCTCCTATGTATGGGCGAATGGACTTGGCACTACGAGTCAAGTTACGGTTGGCAGTGCCGGAACCTACACAGTCGAAGGGTTCGGTGATAACGGCTGTTCATCGCTGGCTTCTATCGTGATCACTAGCGATGGTCAATTACCATCAGTAACGATTAATGCTAGCGCTACTGAATTGGATTGTATTACACTTGAGGCGACGCTCACTGCAAATTCTACAGATGCAGTTACCTGGTCTAACGGCCTTGGTAATTCCTCATCAGTTGTTGTAAATGCTCCTGGCACATACACGGTAACTGCAACGTCAGCTAATGGTTGTACTGCGCAATCATCAGTGATTATAACACAAGATGCAGCGGCGGTTGTTGCCGGTATCGTAAACAATACCGGTACGACGCAATTGGCAGGCGGTGTCACAAGCATTAGCGTAACAGCGACAGGTGGCGGTACCTATGCTTGGGACAATGGACTCGGTAACAACGCTACAGTTGACTTAACTGCAGTCGGCACTTATACATTAACTGTAACCGGTGACAATGGTTGTGTGGATACTGATTCCATAACCATTACGAATTGCACTCCTCCGGTTGTTAGCATTCAGAACAATACCGGCACAATTACGCTAACATGTTCTGTAACCGAAATTGAGCTACAAGCTACAGGTGCAGATACATATAGCTGGAGCAATGGACTGGGTAATGCAGATGTTGCTACTATCACGGCTACTGGAACTTACACTGTAACAGGCACAACCGCTGACGGATGTTTCGCAGAGGCAACCATTGCGATTGGTTCGGATGTGACCACACCGACAGCTGGAATTCTGAACAATACCGGAACGACTATTCTCACGTGTGTGCAGAATTCCATAAGCGTAACGGCAATTGGCGGCGGCACCTATGCTTGGGATAACGGACTAGGTTCGAATGCTTCGGTAACACTTGGTGCTGCAGGCACATATACGGTTACTGTAACAGGTGCTAATGGATGCTCCGATACTGAAAGCATTGCAGTTACAACGGATGGTTCAGTTCCTTCACCCACGATTACCAATAACACGGGTACAACTGTACTGGATTGTATTACAACGTCAATTTTCGTAACGGCAAATGGCGGCGTCAGCTATGAGTGGAGCAATGGATTGGGTAATAATGCGAATGCTACTATTACCACACCCGGCACATATACTGTAACCGCGACAGCGTCGAATGGTTGCACAGGTACTGCAACCATCACGGTAACTGAAGACCTTTCAGTAACTGCAGGTATAACAAATAATTCAGGAACAATTGTATTAAGCTGTGCACAACCAACGATTAATGTTACTGCGACAGGTGGTTTAAGCTATAGTTGGGATGGAGGTTTAGGCAACGCCGCTGATGCAACCATTACACAAGATGGAACTTACACAGTCACTGTTACCGCTGCCAATGGCTGTGTGGATACTGAATCAGTTACCATAACAAACGATGGAAGTGCTCCTGTAATCGGTATTACGAATAACACCGGAACAACGGTTCTCGATTGTAACAATACTTCGATTAGTCTGACCGCGACTGGTGGAAGCACATATACGTGGGATAGTGGATTAGGTTCAGATGCGAATGTTGTTATTACCGAGCCCGGAACGTATACAGTAAGTTCAACCGCATCAAATGGATGCTCGGGTGATGCAACTATTGTCATTTCGGAAGACGTAGTTGCTCCTGTTGCTGGCATCAACCCAGGTAGCACAGTTCTTACTTGCACTCAGAATGAGATCGACGTAACAGCAACGGGTGGTGGCTCTTACAGCTGGAGCAATGGCTTAGGTAATAATGCCGGTGCCACCATTACGGCAAGCGGAACTTATACGGTCACCGTAACAGCCGCAAATGGTTGTTCGGATACAGAATCAGTTACCATAACAGATGATGGCTCACTGCCACAACCAACAATTACAAGCGACATCGCTTCTAACACGCTCGATTGCTTGAACGGCACTATCACACTTACGGGTGGCGGATCGGGTGCTTATAGCTGGTCGAACGGAGCAACTAACCTTGGCTCTGGAAATTCAATCGTTGTTTCTGATG
>JBIKSC010000328.1:0-2798 GCA_044348775.1 Flavobacteriales bacterium
TTGGTACATTGCAACAAAGTGATGTATCACTCAACTTTGGACTCGACAAAAACACCAATGCAAATAGCACTCAACTGCTGTACCAATTGCAAGGAAGCAGCGATTGGCTTCCTTCCAATATTGTAGGAAGCGTCATGATTCGCCCGGTCTTTCGATCTACACTGCCCGATTGGGTTGGAACTGAAGAGTTGAATAAAGACGAGAGTGTAATTTTCCCGAACCCTGTTCAAGGCATGCTGAATTTGCGGCTATCGCCAGAATTTGAATCATGCAGCTACCGCATCATGGATTTGACCGGTAAAATTGTTTTGGAAGGACTGTCTGCCAACCAGTCAACTTTAGAGATAAACACCGAGAATCTATCTCAAGGATGCTACGTCATTCACTATATGAACGGTGATAATGAAGGGCACACCGCCCGCTTTGTGAAAGAATAATATGAGTGAATTTGATGAAACAGCCTCGCTAGGCGATCAGGACGACGATCTATTCGAACATCATCGTGTAATAGCCGACAAGGGCCAGGGCCAAGTTCGGATAGATAAATTTCTCTTCGACCGTCTCGAGAAAACATCACGTACCCGAATCCAGGACGCCTGTGATAACGGCTTCGTGAGAGTTAACGGAACTCCCGTGAAAAGCAGTTATAAGATAAAGCCTCTTGATGTGATTACCATGGAGATGCCTTATCCGGTAAGGGAAATCGAGCTAATACCAGAGAACATTCCACTGGAAATTATATTCGAAGACGAAGACCTTATCATTCTCAATAAGCCATCTAATATGGTGGTTCATCCGGGACATGGCAATTACTCCGGTACACTGGTAAATGCTCTTATCTATCACTTCCAGAATCTACCCGTCCGGTCTGACGCACATCCGGGATTAGTGCATCGACTCGACAAAAACACGACGGGCGTTATGGTGATTGCCAAAACGGATCAAGCGCTCATTAATCTCAGTAAGCAGTTCTTCGATCGGACCATTGAACGACGTTATGTTGCACTCGTTTGGGGCGATGTGAAAGAAGACGGCACGGTAACAGGCAATACAGGTAGAAGTCTGAAAGACCGCAAAGTTTTTACCGTCTTCCCGGAAGGAGACTATGGTAAGCATGCCGTAACTCACTATAAGGTGATTGAGCGCCTTGGATATGTGACGCTGGTTGAGTGTAAACTGGAAACCGGAAGAACGCATCAAATACGCGTTCATATGAAACACATTGGACATACCCTATTTGGTGACTTCGAATATGGCGGTGATCAAATTCTGAAAGGAACCACCTTCGCGAAATACAAGCAATTCGTTCAGAACAACCTGAACATTCTGCCTCGCCAGGCGCTGCATGCTCGCTCTCTAGGCTTTCACCATCCTACTACCGGCGAATGGATGTTTTTTGAGAAAGAACTTCCTCCCGACATGGAGCAAGTACTCGATCGCTGGCGCAATTACATAAACGCGCAGCAAGGCGACGAGTCCGTTAATTGAGTGAGAAATTGAATTCCCCCTGTTTCATGAGTCGATAGTGATGTGAAAGCTTCGCCAACAGATTCGAGAAGGTCTTCATAGCCGCATCCGTTTCTTCAGAAATAGGCTCCTTTCGCAACCGCAGCACCATTAAGCCGTAGAGTGCAGTGAGACACACCTCGACATCGTTGGTTGACTTGCCGTCGGTACGTTGCAAATATTCTTTTATGTTCGGTTGAGCCTGCAAATAAGCATCAGAATAAGACTTATCCCGAACGATATTCAGCAGGGTGTTGTGAAGATAATTCAGTTCAAATATCAATTCATGAATTTCACTTACGTGGCCTCGTTGCTCAACTCCATCCTGACGCATGCTACCTACCAAACCACTGAACCATTTCTTCTCTGACTCAAAAGCCTTTGCATCCGGTGCATAGGATTGAATAAACTCATCGAGTGCATTCGCATCAAAATTCACTGCACGAAGAAGGTCTTCCATTTGCCAAAGGAAGATGATGTACTCCGAGATATTTTCCCTAAGTTTCTTAGCTGCTAAACTCATTTCACTTGTTTTTCTGCCGCGTATTCTGCGTTCAAACCTGCAATAACTTCTGAGGTAATGTCATAGTCAGGATTACCATAGAGCAATACCTGAAATTCACTCTGCTTATTAATGACGTAGTCGATACCACGCTCTTTGGTGAACTTCGCGAGGTATTGATTCACACGATTCAACAACTCCTCCTGCAATTGCGCTTCCTTCTTTTGCAATACACCCACCTCCCGTTGCTGGATTTCATCCATTTCCACTTGCAAACGCTCCATATCCTGTTGAAGAGCAATAGCCTCGGCTTCTGACATATCCGGATGCTCTTGAGCGTATCGCATATTTTGCTCATACTGAGCTTGACGAGGGCCATATTCCTTCTTTACTCGTTCTTCGGCAGCTATCATTTTCTGATCCAGGTCTTTGGACTTCTCTGCTATGAAATCGTACTTGATATTGAGTGAATCGCCGTTCACGAATGCCACAACAGTAGGTCTTGGTCCTCCATCGCCTGAAAAGGCGGCAGCAACAGGAACGTTTTCATCAACGCCGACCGAAGCATTAGATAGGCCGGAAACCTTAAACCATAACAGAACTACTACAACCGCCAACAAAGCGGAAACAGCCATTGAAATCTTTGCAATCATTATGTGTTTCTTGTTTGATCAAACGACTTCTTAAAATCAGCGTGCATACTCGCAAAACGATTCAGACAATTCTCAAGCAGCTCCGGTGTGAGCAGCGCCTTTACCCCTTCCAATCCATCAACGCTGTCGGCGCTAAT